>JAQYVK010000057.1 GCA_030145585.1 Desulfatiglandales bacterium
AAAAATATCACAATTTTCATTTAATAGCAAGACTTTAAAAGTGCATGGTCTTCCCATGAAAAGGATCTGAACACAGATGTGAAGTAGGAAGGGGAGGGCCAGGTTTATTCGAGGTGGTGCGAGAGGGGAGACTCGAACTCCCACGCCCGAAGGTACTGGATCCTAAATCCAGCGCGTCTACCAGTTCCGCCACTCTCGCACATAAATCTATATTATGTAATCTCAGTGATTTTTAGAGTTTTATTATATCACAGGGTGCGGAGTCAAGGGTTGGTCCCAAGCTATTGATTAATAAATGCAAAACTTGTAGGAACCTGTCCTTGGTGACAAATGCTTTACGCCATTGAGCTATAGTCCCGTGGGGGGAAAAATGCCAACGGAAGGCCGAAGAGTTCGTGTATCTCGGGTACCAAATTTCACTTTTTGAGTAAAATTCTGCACATAATCTACAGTTTACAGGACACCGGATATTATTCGCAAAAAGGATTGCCTGATGATTCGATTCGAAAAAAATGACTTGAAAGGGGTGCGTCAACGTGGCCGAGCGCTAGGTAGATTTAACTGATTTATCGTCTTTGTGGCAGATTATCGCGCCGAAGTTAGAAAGTCCTTCCTCCGCAGCAGTCCGCAATGGAGGAGGGAAAGGATGAAGCCTTTAGATGACAGCAGCTTTGGTGCTGCGTCTTCCAGGTTTTCTCCGAACGAAAACGGTTCTGGAACAAACCTTAAATTCAATATGAGCCAAGAAAAGCCTCCTTAATATGATTGTGAGTGCCTTTTGTCAAAATATAGAAAGAAAATATTTGCAAAAAGTATCAATATGTGATCCAATTTGCAAAAGTTACCTTAAAAGAGGTGCTTCCATGGAAGCTGAACGCAAGACAGATTTACCTAATTTATCGTCATGGATTGAATCACGGCAGTCTCGAGGGCTTTATTTCTTTACTCGTAAAGAGGCCCTGAAAACCTTACAGAAAAGTGAAGCTGCTTTTAAACAGGCAGCGTCACGTTTGGCCAGGAAGAAAAGAATCGTTCGCATTCAAAGGGGTTTCTTTATAATCATACCCTTCGAGTATGCCGCTACGGGAATATTGCCTGCCGAATGGTTCATAGATGACTTGATGAGCTATATCGGTCACCCTTATTATGTGGGACTCCTGAGTGCGGCGGCGCTTCATGGGGCGGCCCACCAACAGCCCCAGCAATTTCATGTAGTGTCGAACGGTCCATTGCGTGACATTAGATCGAAGAACAGGCTTGCCATCACTTTTTTTTCAAAGTCAGCGCTAAAAGAAATACCCCTGACCCAGGTTAAGGTGCAAACTGGCCATATCCCTGTTTCTACCCCTGAAGTGACGGCCCTTGATCTAATACGCTATGCGAGGCGTATCGGCGGCCTCGACCGTGTGTTGACGGTATTGCAGGAATTAGGTGAAGTGATGGACCCGGAAAAGTTGGTAGAGGCGGCGAAAACTGATGGGAAAATGTCGCATGCACAGCGACTTGGTTTTTTGTTAGAAAAGGCCGGTTTTGCAGAAATAACCCAAAACCTTTCAAAATGGGTAACAGAGAAAAAACCTTTTCCTGTAAGATTGGAACCTTCTATGCCGGGTAGGGGACACAAAAAAAACGAGCGATGGAAGTTGATAGTCAACCTCGATGTTGAAGGTGATCTATGATCCCGAAGGCAGATATCGTGGCATGGAGACAAGTAGCACCATGGGTTTCAGATGCCCAGGTTGAACAAGACCTGATTATCAGCAGAGCACTTGTGGTCATTTTCCAGGATACCTTAATTGCAGAACAACTGGCCTTCAGAGGTGGAACTGCTTTACATAAGCTCTACTTCAACCCGGTGCGTCGCTATTCTGAAGATATTGATCTGGTCCAGATCGAAGCCGGACCAATCGGACGAATCCTTGATGCGCTGCAGGATGTCCTGAACGAGTTTCTTGGTGAACCCCGACGCATTCAAAAGCAGCGGTCTGTCACGCTGATTTACAGGATGGATTCAGAAGGTCCACCATTCGTACCTTTACGGCTAAAGACTGAGATAAATACTCGGGGACATTTCGCGGTCCTGGGGTTACTTAAACGGCCTTTTCATGTTTACTCACGCTGGTTCAAGGGTGAATGCGAGATCACGACCTTCGCCCTTGAGGAACTGCTTGCAACAAAGGTAAGAGCTCTTTACCAAAGGAGGAAAGGTCGCGATCTTTTTGATTTGTGGTACGGCCTTACGGAAGGAAATGCCAATGCGGTGAAAATCGTGAAAATATTTAAGGAATACATGAAAGCTGAAGGACACGTGATAAAAGGACACGAATATATGAAGAATCTCGAAGCGAAAATGAAGCATCCGGGATTTATATCTGATGTAACGCCACTGTTGCCTGCCGACGTTGAGTACAATGCAGAGGTGGCTTTTTCTCTCATACGTCAAGAAATTGTATCTCCAATCGATCAGTATTAAATGCGACTCAGTGGTTATTCATAGGCAGATTTGCTGTTGAGTAAATTTACTCAACAGTTAAAAAAAATATTGAAAAACATCCATAACCTATTGGAATGGCGTTCTTTTTTCGATAATTACCTCTCACTGGTGATAGACTTTTCTAAGATGTCCAGGAAGCATCGATATCGGAGGGTTGAGCAGACCACGTCGAGTAATCGAAATTATTAAATAATTCAAGGAGAAACTGCCTGCTAAAAGACTGGATTCCGACTTTTATCCGCCGGATTAGCCGGAATGACGGCCGGTGCTTTCATACAAGCAGCTTTGGAAGATTATCTTTTAATATCAATAAATTAAATCGGTCCGATCCGGCCGAATATCCTGTCAAGGTTTAAGGGCTTGGAACCTCTGTTCAAATTCATGAATGAAGCCTTTGATGAGGCCTTCATCCGAGAAACTATAGTAGGTGTTATGTCCAATGATCACATGATCAAGAACTTGAATCATCAGGAGCTGTGAGGCCCACACAAGATCCCTGGTCAATCTTTTGTCTTCAACAGATGGGGCGGGATCGCCGGATGGGTGGTTGTGGACAAATACCATTGCGGCCGCCTTATTTTCGAGGGCCAGGGTCATGACTTCCCTTGGATAGACCGCACTTCCTGTCAAACTGCCCAGAAAAAGGTCCTGGTCTCCTAATAATTCATTTTTACGATTTAAAAGAAGCACCTTAAATACTTCCCTTTTTAAGTCACGCATGGTATGAAAAAGGTAGTCGAAAACGGCCTTGGATGACCCGATAAATGACCTTCCCTTGGCCCTGTCCCTGAGATACCGACCGGCAACTTGATGAGACAGGTTGAGATAGAGGGCATTTTTGGGTCCTATCCCTTTGATCTCGGTTATTTTTTCGATCGGTGCGGAGAGGACACCGGAGAGACTACCGAACCTTTTAAGGGCCTCCCTTGCCTGGGACTTGACATCTTTTCTGGGCGTGCCCAATGTAAGGAGAAATTCCACCACCTCCTCATCTGAGAACCTATCGAGGCCCCCATCTGAAAACTTTTCTCGCAACCTTTGGCGGTGCCCCTCTCCCTTTTTTTCCCAGTTCTCTTTGTCCATAATTACCTCTGAATAATGTTTAAACAGAAATGATAGAAGCCAGCCGCTGTCGCAGGCCCACCGCTGGTGGGCAGGCTAAGGCGGCCAAGGAATTCAGAATAGAAGCAAAATGAGAAAAACAGAATTCAGGATTACGAACTCGGTTCAAGCCCTGGGTGATGGGTTTCGTCCCTCAACCCATCCTACGAGTCACGGCCACAAATGGCACTCGGTAGGAAGGGTGAAAACCGGCGAAACGGTCTGATCGAATCACGAAGCCCCTGTGTCCTTCCAAAATATGGAAGATGGCCCCTTTAAAAAGGGGGAACCTAATTACGGCATGTAGGCGGCCGGATTATGATAACCTGTAAAACCCATTCAAAATTGATCGGTGCAATGGTATTATGGGTAGTGATAATAGTCAATGAACGG
>JAQYVK010000058.1 GCA_030145585.1 Desulfatiglandales bacterium
ACGTCTTAACCACTTTGTACTTCTCTATTCACCAACCCGCCGGCCTTGAGGCCCTTTTACCAGATAGGCTCGAAAAAGGACAAACAGCGCCATCACCGGCAGAACGAAGACAGTCGTGGCGCCAAAGGCCTTGTCCTAAGGTGTGCAATGAGAATCGCAACCGGCAAGAAAGCCTCTCTTGACAGACGGGAGAGAAGGCTCTAAAAATTATGTATATGGCATTTGACCGGTCGGGCAGTTTTTTCGTTGCCCCCCCAAAGAAATGTCCTTTCGAGGGCAAGGGGCATGGCAAGTCATTCAGGTCCGTATACCCGTCCCTACCCGCCTAGCGAAGAAGGAGCAATCCCCATGGAAGAAAAGGTCTTGAATGAGCTGAAAGAGATCGTTGGACAGGAGAATGTAATAAAGGGGACAACCGGAACCCAGCGATTCTTGCGCCCAGGCTGGGAAACACCTTCCTTGCTGAGTGTCCGCCCTGAAAATGACGAAGAACTGAAAAGAATCGTGGATTTGGCGCGGGGCAATCAAATAGCGATCGTAACGGCCAATGATCATTATCTCCTTGAAGAAGATCTGGATAAGGAAGGCATCTTCCTTGATTTTGAACGCATGAATGAGATTGAGATCATAGATGGCTATACTTTGATGGCCCATGTTCAAAGGGGCGTCACCTGGGATCAGCTCAATGAGGCTTTAAAAACCCATGGAATAAAAGCGGCTGCCCCCATTGCGGCCAACTCCAATTCAGTGGCTGAATCCCATACCGCTCGGGTCGTCGGCAAGGCCGCGTCAAAATTCTGGGATTATCCGGTCACCAATCTGAGATTGGTGCTGGCCAACGGTCGAATTCATCGAACCGGTACGCATGGGTTCAGCGACGAGTCGGACGGCAGAAACGAAGGGGGCCCGAACCTGTCCAACTGGTTCTTTGGTGCGGATGATGTTCTCGGAGTCATGACCAGGGCCTCCATCATGCTTTGGCCGGTATGTGAAAGTCGCACTTGCCTGGTGTATGCCTTTGAAGATGACGATGAATTGCTAAAGGCCATGAAGGATGTTCCCCGCACGGAGCTGGGCATAGAGTATCTGGGCATCAACCGGGTTTCTTTGGGAAACCTGCTCGGCGGCGACCCTAAGGATTATCCTGCCTGGAGCCTGATCATCGGTTTTGATGGGCGGGCCAAGCGTGTCGAACACAATATGGATCGGGTCGGCAAACTACTCGAGAAGTTCGCGTGCCGGCAGGAAGGCCGGCTTGTTGCGCCCATGACCGAGCAACTTGATCTGCCCTGGATGGAGGCGAGTGATCATCACACAGGTTTCTATGCCCTGTTCTCCAATATGAAGGGGCTTGAAGCAGAGGTCGACAAGGCAGCGACAGCGGCCGGCGTTTCACCCGAGAAGGTAGGGAAAATCTATTCTTCTTTCGACCACGGAAGAGCCGTGTACGCCATCTATGACTGGTTTTCTGACGATCCGGCCCATGCTTCCGCTATTGACGCTTTGAACTTGTCGCTGGCAGAACTGGGCGCTTTCTTTGATCGTCCCCATGGGGATTTAGGGCGTAAGATCTATACCAGCATCCCCAATCATTTGCCGGTCCTGAAACACATAAAGGGGATGCTGGATCCTCACAATATCATGAATCCCGGTCGCATCATCAAGGAGGAAGATCCCGAGTGGCAGCCCCTTGAGACAGGAGACGGCGAAATCGGATTAACGGTCTCCAATCTGGAAGAGGTCAAGAACAAACTGTCTGAAAGTGTAGGCCAGGAATGGGTGAGCAACAACCCGGTAGACTTGAGCGCTTACGGCCGGGATTTCACGATCTTTTCTGGTGAGCGACCGAACATCGCCGTTCTGCCGCGAACCACCGAAGAGGTCCAGGCCGTTATTAGGATAGCTTATGAACATGGCATCCCGGTTGTTCCCCTGTCTACCGGATTCAACCATGGCGGCCTGGCGATTACCCGTAAGGGCGGTATTCTCGTCGATCTCAAACGAATGAATGAACTGATGTCCTTTGATGATGATGCCATGACGATATCGATAGGCCCCGGGATCCGGATGCGGTCGATCTGGTGGGAAACGGTAAAACACAGAGCGTACGATGATTTCCATTTGAAACCGATTCTGCCGCTGACGCTGGGCAGTGTATCCCTCCTCTCGAACTATGTCTCCCGTGGCGGTGCCGGGTCCTTGTTCAAATACGGATTGAACCCTGAGTTAACGGCCGGCATGACCTGGGTATTACCCAATGGCGAGGTGTTGAAGGTCGGCCCCAGCGCGATACCGAATGTCGGGAATCTTCCCCTCCACTTCACCCCGGGTCCGGATTTGTGCGGTATGTTCTTCAATGCTGACGGCATGCTCGGTGTTTGCACCGAGTTGACGGCGAAGCTCTATCCGGAGAAAGACAATGCCGAAGAGCTCGAGGATCTCGTTACTGCCGCCAATTATGATCCGGATTTTCATCATGCCTTCAGTGAGACCGTCAAAGCGATTCATGAACTCGGCCAGGAAAACGTAACCGACTTCATCTATAAAGCCCATCCCGGCCTCTTCGCCCTGGCAATGGTTGACATGTTTGAAGGGGTGACGGTCTCCAGTGCGATCGGCATGGCTCCGCAACATCCCGTGTCGTCGGTGGTCAGCGGCTATGATGCGGAAGAGTTGGCCATCAAGAAGGAGATCGTGTCCGACATCGTCCAGAAACATGGGCTCCTGGTGATTGATCCCGCCATGTTCGGTGAAGGGTTGGCGGATGCGCAATCAACCGATGCCACGAAGATGAGTCTCGGAATCAAGGACAACTATGTTGGAGCCTACAAAGGGGCGTTTCAATGGACTGCCTGCAACCTGAGGATGGACAAGATTCCGGAATTTGCGCGCAGGTACGATCAGTTGGTGCAGAAATACTGGAAGACCTCTGATCCGAGGATTTCCGTCGAGCATGCCATGACCGGAACAGACATTCAGGGACCCCTGCCGTTTGCACGGGCGGGAGGTATCGAGGTCGACTTCTGGTGGGATCAGGGGAACCCGGAAGAAGTGAAACGCGCAACAACCATGATGCACAAAACCCAGCAGCTCATGCTGGAATTCGGAGGGGCGCTCTTTCGGAACATGTTCGGCGCCGGTGAATACCATATGCCGCTCTGGGACATCGTCAGTGAGTATTTGAATATCTTGAAAGCCACGAGAAAGGCCTTTGATCCGGCCAACCTCATGCACCCCGACGTGTTACCGTCCACGGATGATTATATTTAGGATTCGTCGTAACGGAGGCAACCGTGGGTGAGGACGTCTACTACAGGCTGGGAGAGCGTCTGAACGAAAACCAGGTCAAGTTGCCTCTGGTGGATCAGTTTCTTGAGATTTTGCGGGAATACTATACAGAGGAACAGGCAGCAGTGGGGGCCGAGTTTCCATTAGGCTCCCACAAGATGGGGCCTCTGGCAAAATCCATGGACCGAGACGAGACAGCGTTACTCGGTGTCCTCGAGAGCATGGCTGACGAAGGTTTGGTCTTCACCCTCCGGCAT
>JAQYVK010000059.1 GCA_030145585.1 Desulfatiglandales bacterium
GTCTTCTAAGCCGAATTTTTTAATTTTGGTCAGGAGCATGGGACGGCTGACCTCTAGGATCTTTGCCGCCTTGGAGCGATTACCCTTGGTAAGTTTGAGAGCCTTTCTAATAAGATCCTCTTCCAGACGCCTCGAGGCCTTTTTGATGGAGAGGGTGTGTTCAGGCTCTATGGAGGGATGCATACTTTGAACGGAGATAATCGATGATGGCAGTTCGGTTGGCGTAATCAATCCGCCTTTGGCCAGCAAGACCGCCCTCTCCACCAGATTCTCAAGCTCCCTGATATTACCCGGCCATGAATATCCCATGAGGAGAGGCATTGCTTCTGAGGATAGCCCTTCGATCTTCTTATTCAATTTCTTGTTGAAAAGGTCAATGAAGTAACCGATAAGAAGGGGGATATCCCCCCGCCTGTCCCGCAGTGGGGGAAGGTGAATCGTCATCACTTTAATGCGGTACAATAAATCTTCCCTGAACGCCCCCGCTTGAACTTCCTTTTGAAGATCTTTTGATGTCGCCGCGATGACCCTCACATCGACCTTTTCCGATCCAACGCCCCCCAAGGGGGTTATTTCCTCTTCCTGGAGGACCCTTAGGAGCTTCACCTGAAAGGAGAGGGACAACTCTCCCACTTCATCAAGAAAGAGTGTTCCCCCATCCGCCTCCTTGAAACGGCCCGGTTTGTCTTGGCTCGCATCCGTAAAGGCCCCTTTTTTGTATCCGAACAATTCACTCTCGAGCAGGTTTTCGGGGATTCCACCACAGTTAATTGAGACCATGGGACCGGAAGCCCTGGCACCGCTTGTGTGGATTGCTCTGACGATTAGTTCCTTACCGGTTCCGCTCTCTCCCGTGATGAGAACAGTGGTCTTGTGGTCGGCCACTTTGCTAACGAGGTCGAACACTTTTGCCATGGACTCACTTCGCGCCACAATATTTCCAAAGGAATATCTTTGTTCTATCTTTTTAATTCTGTCCTGAAGTCTGAGATTCTCCTCCTTGAGTCGTTCTCTTTCTTCCGCTTTTTTGAGGCTGAGCAAGACCTCATCCTCTTTGAAAGGTTTTGAAATGTAATCGTATGCCCCCGCCTTCATCGCCTCCAGCGCGGTATCGATGGTTCCGTATGCGGACATCATGATATAAGTCTTTTCCGGGTACTTTTCCCCTGCCTCTTTCAAAAAAGTCAAACCATCCATCTTCGGCATCTTGAGGTCACAAAGAATGAAATCGAAATTCGACTGGGTCATGAGCTTTAGGCCCCCTTGGCCATCCGGGGCGGTCTCAGCGGTGTATCCCGCCTTGCTCAACATGACCTCGAGCATATGTCGCATATTTTTTTCATCATCGATGACCAATACTTTTTTATCCGACATGAGTTCTCTGATGACCTGCCTTTCCATTCTGGGGGAGGGTAATAATGATCGTTGTCCCTTGACCTTTTACACCTTCGGCCCAAATCGTGCCTCCTAAGCCCTCCACGATTCTGTAACAGACTGAAAGACCCAGGCCGGTTCCCTCCCCAGGGTCTTTGGTCGTATAGAACGGATCAAACATCTGAACCAGTTCTTCCTCCGATAGCCCGGATCCATTATCCTCAAATCTCAATTCCATTGCATCACCCGCATCAACGCTGAGTATGGTCAGTACCTTCCCCAAGTCCTTTGCCTCCGCATTCTCTTTCCCTGCCAGAGAATCCGCCGCGTTCAGGATGACGTTCAAGAAGACCTGTTGAAGCTGATTTGGATCGGCGATGATTTCATCGCTGGTAGCCTCTAGCTGATAGTCTATACGAATGGCGCCCATAACGGGTTGGGGCGTTAGGATATTCACCGTATTCTTAATCAATTCATGGATATGTGTTTCTTCCGGTTCTCCATTTGAAGGACGGGAGAAATCGAGAAGCTGTCTTATTGTCTGGTTGACTCGTGTTATTTCCGATTGGATTCGGTTCAGAAAGTCCTTCTTCTCATCTTCCGTTGATTCATTTTTGTTAATCAATTCTAGATACCCCAGGATGATCCCTATGGGATTTCCAATCTCGTGGGCGATTCCGGCTGCAAGGCGACCAACCGACGCGAGCTTCTCCGACCTGATAATCTCATTTTGTGCCTGTTGAAGGTCTCGATTCGCTTTTTCCAGCGAAGAAATATGATCCTTTAATTCTCGCTTATTTTCATCCAAACGTTTGAGCATGATGTTCATAGAGCGGGTGAGTTGTCCTATCTCATCTCGCGATGACTCCGCAATTGAGGGGATCAGATCTCCCTCTTTGTATCCAGCTGTCAATTTTAAGAGCCTATGGATTGGTTTGACCACTATCCGGGAGAGAAGGTATATGCCGACTATGGCGAGAATCAAGGCATCCAAAAGAACATAAAGAAGGATGAACTTTTCCGATCTCCGGAGAACCTCGTAAATGGGTGAAAGAGGGGCTTTTAGGGTAATGCCGCCAATCGTTTGTCCTCCAATGGAGAGGGGCGATGACACGCTGACCTCCTCGTGACTCAACCATATAACCCCCCAGGTCATGCCGCTATACTGGATGGATACCTTTTTCGCATCCATGGCCTGTCTTGCCAGCCGTCGCCCCTGTTCTTTGAATCGGATTGACGAGCCTTTGGTAAATACCGGCCTTTTCCTTCCGTCGAGAATCATGGTTTCAGGGAACCCCCCCACGGTCAGCAACTGTTTAATATTCCTCTTAAACTGAGGATCGGACGTTATATCCGCAGTCGCTTTTTCCCCAGGGTCGAAACGGTCTTGCAAATGCTGCTCTAGGGCATGAATCAGCAGCTTTGCCGTTTCCACTTTGGCTTGGATGAGGTTTCTCTCCGAGAATTTCACCATGACCACATTAATCAAAAGCATGGCAGCAATAATCAGGAAGATCAGTTGTGTGAGAATTCCGGTTCTTAAACTGTAAACTGGAAGTCGCAAAGGAGGACCTCGTTAAGTTAGTAATATCCGGAAATACCACGTTACAAGTTCCGTGCCATAAAAGAAATAGATCAGGGCTCCGAGGGAGAGAAAAGGGCCGAATGGGATCCTTACTCGATAACCTCTACCGGACAGCAAAAGAGCGCCTCCACCGATGATGATCCCGGTTAAAGATGCGAGAAGTATGCTCAAAGGCAATGATCTCCATCCCATCCAGGCGCCAATCATGGCAAGCAGCTTCACATCGCCACCTCCCATCCCCTCTTTACCGGTAATCCGCTCGAAAATCACGGCCACAAGGAAAAGGAACCCCCCACCCCCTATAGCACCGATGAGAGAATCCAACCAGGAGACCTGACTGAATGGAAAGATAGAAACGATTACCCCCAACAGGATCCCGGGGAGGGAAATGATGTCGGGTATTATTTTGTGATGGAGATCAATAAAACTTATCGTGACAAGGGATGCCACAAAAAGGAAAGAGAAAAAATACATGGGACTCAGACCATATCTAACAAACAGGGCCAGACTCAACAAACCGACGATAAGTTCCACGATGGGATAGCGAACAGGGATGGAAGCACGACAGTTCCTACATTTGCCCAAAAGAAGTAAGTAACTGATTACAGGGATATTATCGTAAAATCTAATAGGCTTGCCACACTGGGGACAGCTTGAGGGAGGGTGGATCAGGGATTTTTTGAGTGGAATTCTATAAATACACACATTGAGAAAGCTTCCAATAATAAGACCGAACATGATGGAAAATACGGTCATGATGGATCCTAAATCCATATTAAAGTCCTTTTTGAGTAAAGGTCACGGGTGAAGCTGAATCAGTCCCATGAGAACAGAATATATGTTGCAATATTCAAACCGAACATCCTGGTATGATTAATATTTTGCGATTCGGGAGGTTTTTGTCCAAATAAACCATTTCTTTTAGATTATCCTGAATAAGATTTGCATTCTATCGAGTATTCCCTATCACCATAAAGCTATTAGATGCAAGGCGCCATAAACCAACGGCTCAAGGTGCACGGCTGGCCGGTTGCCTTGAATAACTTTACACAACCGGCAGGTAAAAGGGAAAAAATGCTTTAAGTGACGACTGAGGCATGAAAGAAAGGAATGCGGTATACGGTCGGCCGGTTGTAAAAGATAATTTACACAACCGGCATGTAAAGCGTTTACGTTTATGTGTGAATTTTTCCTAAGTCGTTACGATTTTAGGCCATATACCTTATACCGTGCACCGTAAACCATTTTTTCATTTATGGTGATCGGGGTTTATAGATCTCGATTGACAAATGCACCCTTTTGCAATATACAGGCGGGTCATGTTGTTATCGATCAATCCACAAAACCCGCAGGGTCGTCTAATCAAGCGCGTCAGTGAACACTTGGACAAAGGAGGACTGATAGCCTACCCAACGGATACCTTCTATGGGATAGGATGTGACTTGCTCAATAAAAAAGGGATACAACTCATTCACAAATTGAAGAGTCGCCCCCTTAAGAAGCCCTTCTCTATCGTGTGTGACAGCTTGAAGGAAATAAGCCGTTATGCACAGGTCTCAAATTATGCCTATAAGACAATGCGGAGATTTCTCCCGGGTCCTTATACATTTATCTTGGAGGGAACGAAACTGGTACCAAAAATCATGTTGACCAAGAGAAAGACGGTGGGAATTCGGGTGCCCGACAATAAGATTTGCCTTGAAATCGTGGGAGCCCTTGGCCGTCCAATAATTAGCACGAGTGCAGGATTTGACGATCCCTATGCCATTCAGGAGGCCTATGCGTCACATCTGGACATCATTATCGATGGGGGTGTGCTCTTCCCCAGTCCTTCCAGCGTGATCTCCCTGATCGGCAACGTACCTGAAATCATTCGCGAGGGAAAAGGCGACGTGAGTAGCTTTTTATAGTTCGGCCCCTCTTAAAAGCCATTCCACCGGTATCCTATACCAATGCCTCCCAGATTATCTTTGAGGGCCCTGATGATGGCCTCAGACGCATCCTGAAAAATAAAATCCCAAAATCTTAGTCTCGGTTTCTCAGGATAAACCATGGTTACCTCGCCTTTTATTCCGGCCATCTCTTTTGCAAGTTGGACAGCATCCTGGAAATTTCCAAGACTATCGACAAGGCCCAGATCCTTTGCCTGGGCACCGGAAAAAATGCGGCCGTCCGCGATCTCCATGACCTCTTCCACTGACAGCCCGCGGCCACGTGCCACCGCATCAACAAACTGCTTTTGAACGTCTAATAACAGCGCCGTGATCAATGCTTTTTCCCGCTCAGACATTTCTCTGTGAGGAGATCCCATATCTTTGAATTCACCACTTTTCAAAACTTCCAGGCTGACACCGATCTTTTTAAGCAGATTTTCGAGTCGCAAAAATTCCATAATGACACCGATACTGCCCGTTATGGTTCCAGGATTGGCGACGATTTTATTCGCGGCCGACGCCACATAGTATCCACCGGAAGCAGCAAGGCTGCCCAATGAGGCAATGACCTTCTTTTTCTCTATGGTCCTTCTTACCTCTCTGTAGATTTCCTGTGACGGGCCCACGCCTCCCCCGGGAGAATCTATTCTTAAAATAATGGCCTTGATATGCTCGTCTTTTCTGAATTTAACCAATTGAGACAGAATCGGCCCAGAGTCCATGATCGGCCCTTCTAGTAGAATGACGCCTATCTTGTCTCCAAATGATAAACGGGAAGATGGTCCAAAAAAATTAAGGATGAGGGCCATAACCCCGCCCAGAAAAAGCACGGTGATTCCAAGGATGACAACGACAATCAATATGGGGCGTTTTTTACCAGACATGTTTTTGGATTCATCGGACCTATGGAAACCGGTCCCGGTAGGTGTTGTGTTAAGTTCTAAGAGTTGTCTCGCTCTTTAAATGGGTTCTATCTTTTCGGCCTGAATTTCGACGGGGGAATCTTCGGACGCGTCTCCCTGTTGGCTTTGGACCTCATCCGGTTCCTTTTCTTCTATCTCTTCACTTTCGGGATTATTCTGTAAATCGAGCATCCCCTTTTTCAATAACTCTCCGAGGTTCGAAGTGGCTTCATTTCTATTATCTAAGTAGCTGTTATAAATATTCTTTTCTTCACCTTCTTCCATTTGCTTAATGGAAAGGCCAATTTTTTTATCTGTTCGGGACACATTGATCACTTTGGCCTGAATGACGTCATCGATCTTAAACCTGCTTAAAGGATTGCCCCCCTTTTCCTTTGATAACTCAGAGACATGAATAAGGCCTTCTATTCCCTCCTCCAGTTCCACAAAAACACCAAAATCGGTTACATTTGTCACGGTTCCTGTGATACGTGTTCCCGCCTTATATTTTTCCGCAACCACATCCCATGGGTCGATCGCTAATTGTTTAATACCAAGAGAAAACCGCTCGCTTTCTTTGTCAATATTCAGGACAACCGCCTGCAATTCCAGTCCTTTTTTATAGATTTCGGATGGATGTTTGATTCGTTTTGTCCATGAGATATCTGAGATATGTACGAGGCCGTCGATCCCCTCGTCGATTCCGATAAATATGCCGAAATCGGTAATATTCTTGATTTTCCCCTCTATTGTCGTCCCAACGGGGTACTTTTCGCCAATGACGTCCCATGGATTTGGTTCGACCTGTTTCAATCCTAGAGAAACCCGTTTATTGGCAGAATCTATGTTTAAAACGACTGCCTCGACCATGTCTCCCACCTTCAGGACCTGTGACGGGTGTCTTATCTTTCGAGTCCATGACATCTCTGATACATGAATCAATCCCTCAATGCCTTCTTCCACTTCCACAAAGGCGCCATAATCAGCCAAACTAACGACACGGCCTTTTAGTTTCGTATTGACGGGATATTTACTATCTGCTTCAGTCCATGGGTCAGGCCTGAGCTGTTTGAGCCCGAGAGAGACCCTCCCCGTTTCCGAGTCATATTTCAATACCTTTACGGTTATTTTGTCTCCCACCTGATACATCTCTGAGGGGTGACCTACCCTACCCCAGGACATGTCTGTGATGTGAAGTAAACCGTCCAACCCACCCAGATCGATAAAAAGACCATACTCAGTAATATTTTTTACGGTCCCATCCAATTCGGCACCATCTTTCAGGACTTCCAGCGTCTTTTCCCGAAGAACCATGCGTTCGGTCTCTAGAATAGCCCGGCGGGATAGGACAATGTTCGCTCGACGTTTATTGTATTTCAGGATCTTGAAATCCTGAACAGTACCGATGTATGCATCGAAATCCTTGATCGGTTTCAGGTCAATTTGTGAGCCTGGCAAAAATGCTTGAAGGCCTATATCGACGGACATCCCCCCTTTCACGCGAGAAAGAATTTTTCCACTGATGATTCCACTTTTTTCATAGATATCCTTAATGTCGTCCCAAATCTTTATCTTGGCCGCCTTTTCCTTGGAGAGGATAATGAGACCCTCATCATCTTCCCTCTTTTCCAGCAGAACCTCCATTCTGTCACCGACCTTGGCCGTGATATTTCCTTCTTCATCAATGAATTCACGAATAGGGATCTGCCCCTCCGATTTATATCCGATATCAACGAGGACAAACTCTTTATCGACTTGTACGATTTCTCCTTTGACGAGTTCCCCTTCCTGGATGCTTTTTAGGCTTTCTTCGTACAACTCCATAAAATTGTCAGTTTCTTGGTTTGGCATCACGCCTGCGCCGACATCCGTTGCTGTTTCAAAATTTGAAGATTCAATATCGCTTCCCATGATTTCATCTGTATTTTGATCTTCGCCAGTGACATCTCTATCCATTTCGTTTGGTTGTTTCTCCATTAACCTAATAACCCCCTAAATGTATTCTGCTATGGATGAAAAAGGCATCAAAAGATTTTTCTACCAGACATAATTTTAAATATCAACATTTTCCTGACAATTTTTTTACGATTCTTTGCAATCACTCATGAAAAAGTGACCGGGAAGGGGCCTTCACTTCGTGAAAGTGGGCCTTCACTTCGTGAAAGTGGGCCTTCACTCGGTGAAGGTGGGCTTTTACTCCGTGAAGGTGACGCTCATTTCATGGGGGTAGGCCTTCACTTCGTGAAGTTGGGCCTTCAGCGTGAAGATGAGCCCCCATTTCATGGGTTTGAGCCCTGCTACTTTTTAATTTCCTTTAAAATTAACTCAACAACCTCATTCTGGTTTAAGGCAGTAGAATCAATAACTTTGGCGTCTTTTGCTGGACGGAGGGGCGCAATGTCCCGGTTTGTGTCTTGGTTGTCTCTCTTTTTGAGTTCTTTGGCGACTTCCGCCATGGATACTATTTCCCCTCGGTCTTGCCATTCCTTGAATCTCCTTTCGGCCCTTATTTCAGGCAAGGCCGTAACAAAAAATTTGTAATCCGCATCCGGAAATACGACTGTCCCCATATCTCGACCCTCGGCGACCATTCTCCCCTTACTGCCCATTTTGCGCTGAAGAGTTTTCATGGCATCTCTCACCTCTTTGACAGCCGATATTTTTGATGAGAGCATATCCATTTCGGGACTTCGAATGGCCAAAGTAACATCCTCACTTCCCAAAGACAATTTATTACAGCCTCCATCCATCCAAAAATTCAGATCAATGTTATCACAGATTCTTTCCAATTTCTTGCTATCACCGCAATCCACACCCTCCCTCTTGGCCTGGAGTGCCACGGCGCGGTACATAGCCCCGGTATCCAGATAAAAGAATTGCAACGTTTCCGCGATCATACGGCTCACGGTGCTTTTCCCCGAGCCGGCCGGACCGTCTATTGTTATGATCGTATTCATGTTATTGACTGTATTTGGCTTCCCGGTTCGCTGGAGCCGGGAATTTTTTGTGAAGTTTTATATCAGGGTCTATGAAATAGCAAGCTATTTGCTATGAAATAGCAGACTATTTGCTATATAATAGCAGACTTACTGCTGTGATTTAGCAAACCTATTTGCTATTATTTATTAAGCTTATTGCTGTAAATTAGCAAAATCTTTGCTATGAAGTTGTAGAAGAAACCTCTTTCGGGCCACCCTCAGGAGTGAACACCTCTCATCCAATCTTTTCATAGGCTGATTCCCCACGGGATTTATGTTGCCATAGATGAGTATTGATAGGTGATAAATATTTCAAATTTTTAGAATTTTATTCGGATTAAGACTTGACAAACATTCTTAATTTATTATAAAAATCTCCCACGAACTAAACAGAAATTATTTTTCCCGATGGATGGAAACGGGCATCTCAACTGTTATCACTTTGCTGGGAAAGGAGTCATATGAATAAATCCCAACTCATCGAAGCTCTTGCCAAAGCGGAAAACCTCGCCCTAAAAAAGGCTGAAGAGGTTGTCAACACGGTCTTTGGAGACATGGAAAAGGCCCTGGCTAACGGGGAAAGGGTTGAAATTAGAGGTTTTGGCAGCTTTAAAATAAAACAGTATGAGGGCTATCAGGGAAGAAATCCCAAGACCGGCGAGATTATCAATGTCTCATCCAAGAGGCTCCCATTTTTCAAGGTTGGCAAGGAGCTTAAGGAAAGAGTTGATATCGTTTAGAATTTCGATGTCGGCCTTGGTCGTGCTAGACGGGGAGTTAGCGGTGCCCTGTAACCCGAGATCCGCTTATGCGGGGTTGAAAGTCCTTGATGAGATCCCTGATCCGGAATTGGCCTTTATTCGCCTCTGGCGATAAGGTGGACCTCTCGTGACAGGCCCTTGCTAACCCCGTCAGGTCCGGGAGGAAGCAGCGGTATGTAAGTCGGTCTGTGTCGTGATGGTATCTATCTCTCTCACTGGGCGAAAAAGCCTCTTCCTTCATGGTTCGAACAAGGATGCACGGCCAAGGCTCTTTTCAAGATCCTGCCTAAAATATTTGCAATTCTTTCAACTCACGCAACAAAAAATCCTAAAGGTGCATTTTTTTCAACATGCCGTTGAAACCTCCAACGATTCCCCCCTTGCCCAATGGATTAGCCCACAGAAACTCTCCTACACCCGGACAGGCAGCGACAACATTCCGATTTGAAAAACTTAGCCAGTATGAAGAGCTGAACCACGAAGTTTTTACACGACATGGGGGGATCAGTGGACCTCCCTACGATACCCTGAATGTGGGCAATGGGACGGGTGATACCCCTGAAAATGTCCAAAAAAACCTCCAAATTGTTATGGGGGTCATGGGTACTCGAAAGTTAGGCTCCATGAACCAGCTTCATGGAAAAGACATTACGCTTTTAAGAAATGTCAAGCCCACAACATCTCCCGGCACGATAAGCGGGGATGCGATTATCTCCGATTTATACAACGTTGGAGTCCTGGTTAAGTCCGCCGACTGCCAAGCCATTATCCTTTTCGACCCCATTAAAAAGGTCATTTCCAATGTTCATTGTGGCTGGCGGGGGAACACATTGAATATTGTGGCTGATGTTGTATCTCGGATGACATCTGATTTTCGATGCAAGCCCTCCCATATTCTGGCCGCCATTGGCCCCTCACTGGGGCCTTGCTGCTCGGAATTCATAACTTATAGGGAGATATTCCCAAAAAATTTTAATCGATTTATGGTGCGTGAGAATTATTTCGACCTGTGGCAATTAAGTCGGTGGCAGCTACTTGAGGCGGGTCTCAAAAAAAAGAATATAGAGGTGGCAGGAATCTGCACGCGCTGTCGGACGGACCTGTTTTATTCATACAGGGCAGAGGGCACAACTGGAAGATTCGCCACGGTGGTTATGCTCAAATAATGACCCCACAGCCAAGGGATGTTATATCCCTCTTTCTCACGTCATCTCGTCCATCCAACTTTTTCCTATATCAGTTGACAAAACCAATAAAAAATATATGATCAGGTTCTGATGCTCACTGATCAAAGGAGGTCAGTCATGCCCAGCTATGATTTCAAGTGTGATAAATGCAAAAAAAAATTCACCCTTTTACTGACGATCTCCGAGTTCGAGCGGACGAAAACCCGATGCCCATCATGTAAAAGCACAAGGGTCAAAAAAGAGATTACACCCTTTCAAACCGTAACCTCAAAGAAGAGTTGAATTCATTATGGAATGTCCACACTGTCATGAAGAGATCCCGAGTAAGGCGTGCCCCGAATGTGAGGGCACCATCCCTATTGAAAGCCAATACTGTATGCAATGCGGTGCCTATCTTGATGAAGATGAAGCAGGTACGAGTGACTCTGAAGCTGGAGATGATTTCGATGACAGAGTCCTCTGCCCTGATGGTACCTGCACCGGCATCATTGTAGATGGCAAATGCAGTGAATGCGGAAAGGCCTCTACTGTAAAAGTTTGAAAAAAGGGGGCCTCTCACTGTGTATGAATTAAAGATTGTATCCCAGGTCGCCGCAGCCCATCAGCTCAGGGGATTTCACGGAAAATGCGAACAGCTGCATGGGCATAACTGGAAAATTGAAGTCTATGTCACGGGAGACACTTTGGGGGAAGACGGCCTGTTGATCGATTTTGGATTGATCAAAAAGGACACGAAAAAGGTGCTCAAGGACTTGGACCACAAATTTTTAAATGAGCTGGAGCCTTTCAAAGAAGAGAACCCTTCCTCTGAAAACATCGCCCACTATATTTATGAATCCCTCAGTCAAACCCTCAACAATGATGCGATCCGAGTCAGCAAGGTAACCGCGTGGGAATCTGATACGGCATG
>JAQYVK010000060.1 GCA_030145585.1 Desulfatiglandales bacterium
TGCTGGCAATGAAGGTCGATGTGACCGACGAAGAGAGTATGGCCAAACTTGTCAGGGACGTAGTGGAAAAATGTGGCACTGTCGATGTCCTGGTCAATGCCATGGGTGTCAACCTCAAAGCCGATGCTGTTGAATTCCCAATGGATACGTGGGACATGATCTTCGACGTTAACGTCAAGGGAACAATGATAGCCTGCAAACATTTTGGAAAATTAATGAAAGAGAAGAAACGGGGCAAAATCATCAACCTCTCTTCCGTCAGGGAGAAAAGAGGGTACACCGGCGGCAATGCAGCCTATTGCGGCACAAAGGGTGCTGTCGGGTCGATTACAAGAACCCTGGCTTTGGAATGGGCCCCATACAATATTCATGTCAATGCCATTGGTCCCTCATTAATCATTACCCAGGGGACGATTCACATCAAAAATGATCCTAAGTTGGCTAAAAAATATGAAGCCCAAATTCCGCTGGGCAAACTGGGTATGCCGGAAGATCTGATCGGGGGATGTGTCTTTCTCGCCTCAGAGGCTTCGGATTTTATCACGGGACAAACTATTTATATTGATGGCGGACTGACTGCTGGTTAGTGACGTTAAAGAGGTATGTCCGCCAAGGGTGGCGGATAATTAAAGATAAAAAAGAGGCTGTCTACGTTTTAGACAGCCTCTTTCTATTTTAGGGTGGTCCCAACGGGGATAGAGTAAACCTAAGGCTTATAAAACCGTGTCGGTCCCCTGTTTCAGAGCGTTGTTTCCTTGAGCGAGTTTAGCCTTTCATAGTTGGGTGACCAGGCTGTTGCTCGAGGAAAATAAGCTGCGAGGAAAGCTGATGATACCCCAATCTCCGGCTCTTGTGTGAACAAGGGCATGCCAAGAACTCGCAGTAGGCGGCTGCTGCGAAGCAGCAGCATACGGCATTCGCTCTTGGACGCCTTGGATCTGGGGCATCTTCAACTTTCGCTCAATCAGGGTTATATCTTTTCAGTTTTGGTCAAGGTGGATTACTTATCGCGAGCGCGCGCCTCGTCCATGATTACTTTGAGTTCTTTGTATTGCTTTGGAATCAGCTTTTCAAGCTCATCCGGCGTCCCATAATCAACAAGAAACCCCATTTTCTCAATTTTCGCCTTTGATTCCGGCTCGTTGATGGCTTTTTTAATGGCCGGTACCAGAACCTTTATTACACTGTCAGGCGTCCCCTTGGGTGCATAGAATGCGAACCAGGGTGAAAATATATCTATGTTGTAACCTAGTTCTTGGGGTGTCGGAACGTCCGGTAATGCTTTCATCCTTTTGGACGCCAATAGAATCCTCAGCTTGCCTGCCTTAACGTGGGGGGCGAATTTCAGGCCGGCGTCGATACAGGCCTCTACATGTCCCCCTAAAACAGCGGCGATAACGGCTTTGCCGCCCTTATAGGGCACCTGGGTCAATTTTATTCCGGCCGCCGATTCAATCATCTTCATGATATAAAATGCGGACGAAAATTTTCCGGAAGTGCTTAAACGGATGGCCCCAGGATTTTTCTTGGCGTATTCCACCAGTTGTTCGAAGGTTTTCCAGGGTGAACTCGCCTGTACCGCAAAGCCCATCGGGAAGTATAAGTGCAGGCCCAATGGCACCAGATCGTCGGGACCGTAAGGGACAATCTCCGGTTTGGCAACGCGCGCACTCACCATACCCGAAGAGTTTGTATAAGAAAGGGTATAGCCATTCGGTTTGCTCCTGACCACAAAATCTGTTCCCAGGGTAAACGAGCCACCAGGTTTGTCCATGGGGACCACTTTCTGGCCAAGGATTTTGGTCATTTCCTCCGCTACGATCCTGCCGGTGATATCGATAATGGACCCAGGCGTTCCGGGAATGATGAGGTTGATGTTCCGATCGGGATACGATCCCGCCTGGGGTGTTGTAAGAACCGCCCCGGAAAAGAAGCTGCAAACCATTAGAAGTGTGAACATAAAAGCAATGCGTCTCATTGTAGACCTCCTTTTTTAAGGTTATGAGTTATAATCCATCCCCTACCATTTAAAAGGTTAAGTTTTAAAAGTTAAAAAAGAGCCTCAGAGAACAATAATTTCTCGTGACGTTTTATGGAGATGAACGCAGTCTCCCGCCTCCCTCACGAAGTAATTATCACAAATCGTCGCCCAGATGGTTTCATTGCCTGCAAATGGATGAACCGTGATGTTCATGTTTGCCTTGATCTTCATGGGCTCGTCATACCGAATCGCAGGTCTTTCGACGAGATCATAGCCCTGACCGTGTGCATAAAGCCGTCTTTCCGGAAAATACCCTCTTTCCTGAAGGAATGCATTGTTCGCCTCCCAGATATCTTTCGGGTCGGCTCCCGGTTTTAGGAGATTGACTGTCAGGTCCTGGGCTTCCACGGCAGTCCCGAAGGCATCTTGTAATTCCTGGGGGGGTTGCCCAAGGGAGAACATCCTTCCTATCTCGGTATAGAATCCGCCGGGTCCATTCACTTCGATCAGGACGGCAACCCTATCCCCTTCCTTTATCGTTTTATTCTGAAAGTGACGGAATTGATAACGGATCGGGCTTATAGGAGGCGAGGAACTGACCAGGATCAACTGACGCTCACTGCCCTGTTTAACCACAGATTGCTGTGCCTCGGCCAGAACTTCAAAATCTCGCATTCCCGGTTTGATGCAATTACGAAGGTGTTCCATGGTCTTGTCCTGAAGGGCTGCCGTGCGTTTGATCAATTCGATCTCTTCCGCACTTTTTATCACCTTGATCTGATCGATCTCATCCGTGGCATCCACAAATTGTGCATTGGAAAGGTGCTTCTTAAGATACTCGTAAAAATTCATCGGAATAAAAGATTTCCCGATGAGTCCGATAGTTGCCCCTTTCTTCTCTTTCAGAACATTCACGGCCAATTCCGCGTCATAAGTGCTGGTGTAGTGAAGTGAGGGAAAATAGGGGGCGGACAATCTCTTTTTTACACCGCGCACGGCCCATTGCGGAGGAAACGGTTCCCCCGGAGGCGGGGGACCGCAGGTGATGAAGGTCATCTCCTCATCGAGCGGGAAGATAACGGTGAAAGGATAGCTGTGACGTGCGGAAAAGTCGCTGAACCATTTCACGTATCCCCCAAGGAATTCCTCATCGTTCCGCATCAACAGAATGTCGATCTTCCGATCACGCATCATCTCCCGAGCGGCCTTCCACCGCCGTTCAAGCTCGGAAGTGGAAATACATGTCGTGAGTCTTTCTTTGGAGTCCTCCATACATCCTCCTCAACTAATTTCCATCCAGAAATGGCCCTTTTTGCAACCCGCCAAGGCGGGTAAATCTCTTCGTCAACCTAACTTTCCTCATCCACAGGGACCTTCTTTCGCATGGTGATAATGGGGATGATTAGTAAAATAAATGCCACAATGAGAAAACCGACCGATATCGGGCGGGTGAAAAAGATGGCGAAGCTTCCTCTCGATGTAATCAGCGACTGGCGAAAGGCCTCCTCCAGCATGGGGCCCAGGACCAGGGCAAGGACCAGTGGCGCCGCCTGGTAGCCAAACTTTCTCATGAGATATCCCATAACGCCGAAGGCGAACATGATGACGATATCAGCAGCGTTGTTTCTTACACTGTAGACCCCGATCAAGCAGAAAAGAATAATCAGGGGAAAGAGAAAAAAATAGGGGATCCTCAGGATCTTCACCCAGAGACCGATCAGGGGAAGGTTAAGGACCATCAACATGACATTTCCGATATACATGCTCACAATGGTCCCCCAGAAGACTTCCGGGGCCTCCAGAATCAGGAGGGGGCCCGGTTCCAGACCGTGTATCATCAGGGCGCCTAAGAATATGGCCATCACGGGATTGGGAGGGATCCCCAGGGTGAGAAGGGGAATAAAGGCTCCGCCGGCCGCCGCGTTGTTCGCAGCCTCAGGGCCAGCCACCCCCTGGATCGCCCCCTTTCCAAACTCCTCAGGATGTTTGGAGACCCTCTTTTCAATGGCATAGGAGGCAAATGTGGCCACGATGGCGCCGCCCCCCGGGATAATACCGAGAAAAAAACCAAGAAAGGTGCCCCGAACAATGGACCATATGGAGTCCGACCAGTCCTTGAGGGTGGGAAGGAGGTTCTTGATTTTGGCCGTTACGATCGTCCCCTCGATCTCCGTTTCCAGATTGACCAGGACTTCTGAGATACCGAAAAGGCCCATGACGACAGGGACGAGCCCTATGCCATCCAACAGCGCATAGATGCTGAAGGTAAACCGGTAATCTCCGCTAATAGAATCCATCCCGACTCCGCCCAGGATCATCCCCACTGCGGCCATCATCAGTGCTTTAACCATGGATCCGGTGCTAAGATAACTCAGGACGGTAATCCCCACGACCATCAGGGAAAAAAATTCTGGCGGACCGAATTTAAGGGCCATTCCGGCCAAGAAAGGACCCACCAGGGTGAGTCCGATGATGGAGAAAGTGCCGGCAATAAACGAAGCGAAGGCCGCAATCCCCAGGGCCGGCCCGGCTCTCCCCTTCAGGGTCATGGGATAACCGTCCATACAGGTTACGACGGAAGTGGGCTCACCGGGTATGTTCACCAGAATGGATGTGCGGGAACCGCCAAACATGACACCATACCAGATG
This sequence comes from Desulfatiglandales bacterium, assembly GCA_030145585.1. Classification (GTDB taxonomy): domain Bacteria; phylum Desulfobacterota; class DSM-4660; order Desulfatiglandales; family HGW-15; genus JAQYVK01. The sequence continues at coordinate 4,631 of JAQYVK010000060.1, forward strand.
CCTGCCAACATGATGATACCGGAAACCGGTTCCAGGCGAAAAGTCATGGGAAGGAGCAAAGCGATCGAACCGGCCGGTCCGATCCCGGGTAAAACACCCACCAGGGTCCCGATAAAAACCCCGATGAAGCAGTAGATCAGATTCATTGGCTCAAGGGCCACCTGGAATCCGTATATAACGCCGGAAAGTGGATCCATTCTTCAGCCTAATTCCTTTTCAAAATCTCAAGAATCCGAGGATTCCCGCTGGCAGTTGTGTCTGCAACCAGGTCTTAAATAACAGGTAAGCGGCACTGGTCACTATAACGCTTGACAGGACCGTGAAAAGCCAACCTTTTTTTTCAACCACACCCAGGATGAAAACAAAAAGCATAACGGTAACCAGGATAAACCCCAATGTTTCTATCAGGAGGGCATATAGAAAAACCGCTGCTAACACAAGAATGATTTTTCTGAAACTGATATCTCCTAAGAGGGGCTTATCGGGCTCTCCGGCTTTTTTCCTGTCAAATGTACTAAAAATGATCACCATGGACAAGATGGCAAGGACGATTCCCATCCAGAAAAAAAGAAAGCCCGAGCCCGGTTCAACGATTTTTCCCAGGCCCAGGCGATAGGACTTGATGATAGTAATCAACGCGAATATGAGAAAAAAAATTCCACTGATTCTATCTGCCTTTCCCATTAATGTATCTCCAGTCCAACTTGATCGGTTGCCACGTTGATTTTCCAATTGAGGTGAATTGATAGAAGCTATGATAGATTTTAATTGATGGGAAGTCTTTTTTCTCTGCGCGAGTTTAGGCTGAAATACCCTTACGCGTCAAGTAAAAAGCAAATCCCCGTTGCCACAAGCGATGCTAAATTTGACTTTGGAGAAAGAAAAGTTGATATTAAGCACAAAATCAAGGACCAACAAATAGAACCGCAGAATATCGAACAAGGAATAATGAATATCGAAGTGAAAAAAGCCTCATAAATATTTATTGTACTATATTCAGAATCTGTCTTTATTATTGCTCGAATCCTCGACCCCTTGGATCCTTGAATCCTTCCATCCCTACTATTCAAGCCGGACGTAGAGATCAGGCATTTTGGGTTATTTAGGATAGCTTCTTGTTAATCATGTCAACAATTACAATGACATATATTTTAGGGGGGTATTCATTGTATGGAAAACAGAGCACTTGGAAAGCTCGAATTTGATTTTCTCAGAGAACAAATTGTGGGCATAGATTCAACATTCGAAACGCCCTTCGGTCAACGGTTAATGGTCTATTGTGATTATACTGCCTCAGGACGATGCTTGAAATTCATAGAACAATACATCATGAGACTGCAACGTAACTATGCCAATACTCACACCGAAGATGACATCACCGGACGGAGCATGACCCAGCTCCTTCATCAGGCGGAACAGATCATCAAAGAATCGGTTAATGCCGGCCCTCATGGACGCATTATCTCCTGCGGATTCGGTACCACGGCCGCAATCCATAAATTTCAGCAGCTCATCGGCGTTGCGCTTTCTCCTGTAACGGGTTATATGCTGAACTCAATTCTTGGTGAGTATCTTGAAAACGAAAAAAGAGATAAGTTCGAGCAGTTCTTAAAAAATCATCAACCTGTAGTATTTATAGGACCGTACGAACACCACTCCAACGAGGTCATCTGGCGCGAAGGTTTAGCAACTGTCGTTAAGGTAAGACTGGGCAAAGATGGTGGCATAGACCTTTTGCATCTCGAAGATTTACTGACGAGGCCGGCCTATCAGAATCGGCTTCGCATCGGAAGTTTCTCAGCAGCCTCTAACGTGACAGGCATGATTTCACCTGTGAGAGAGATAACAAAACTCCTCCACAGGCACAATGCGATGGCCTGTTTTGATTATGCCGCAAGTGCACCCTATGTCAAAATCGACATGAATCCGCCAAAAGAACAGGATGATGAAGATCCTTCCATTGATGCCATATTTATTTCCCCTCACAAGTTCTTAGGGGGTCCGGGCTCCAGTGGTGTTCTGATCTTCAATGAAAGAATTTACCATAGAGAATTGCCCCCCAGTGTTGGTGGTGGAGGAACAGTGGACTATGTTGGACCTACCCAACATGATTTTATCACCAATATTGAAGAGCGAGAAAAGGCGGGTACACCGGGCGTGCTGCAAACCATGAGAGCCGCTCTAACATTTCAAGTAAAGGATGCCACAGGTATTGAAAAGATCGAGGCGAGAGAACAGGCGCATCTTCAAAAGGCCTTTGAGAAATGGAAATCAAATGCGAATATCGAAATTATGGGGAATCAGGACCCCACCAGGCGGGTTGCCATCGCGTCCTTTAATATCAAAGACCCCTGGGGACAATATCTACACCCCAAGTTTATCACCGTGCTACTCAATGACCTGTTTGGTATCCAATCCCGCGCCGGTTGTGCTTGTGCAGGACCTTACGGGCACACCCTTCTGGAGATCGATGAAGAAACCTCCGAAAAATATAGGGACTGGATACAGAAAGGATATTACGGCATCAAACCGGGATGGTGTCGGGTCGGCTTTCATTATGTCATGGATGATGACGAAGCCCAATACGTCATCAATGCCGTCGACTTTATAGGCAGTCGCGGTTTCCTATTCTTACCACTATATGACTTCGACTTAAAATCAGGAACCTGGATGCACAAGGAGGATAAGGGACTGGATGAAACCTTTTCCCTCGATGTCGCCCTCGGGCATTCATGGGAAGAACCACCACGCATTTCAGGCGATCATCGAGCCCGGTT
>JAQYVK010000061.1 GCA_030145585.1 Desulfatiglandales bacterium
CATTAGGAGGCTTTACATATCTTATGGTTTTGTTTTCGAATTGGAACCGCAGATATTATAAGCAGGGGATTTAGATTTAATTGAAGAGGTGAATTGGGTGCATCAATAAAAGATATTGCAGAAATCGAAAGAATGTTAAAAGCGCTGATAAAGTCTAAGGAAAACAAACCCTTGAATCCTTGACCCCTTGAATCCTTGGACCCTCTTCTCCAACTAAATTGGAGAAGAACCAAAAATAGTATTATTTGCTTACTATTAGTAGTCAAATACGAGAATTTTTAAACTATATGGAGATAATGTTCGGGCAGAGGCGAAGTCTAATATTGGAATCGCATGATTAAATCCTAGTCAAGCTTCCTCAGCCTGTGGGTCAGGTAAAGACGTAGATGTGTCGACAGTCGAAAAAGAGGCGATCAGTTGATTAATCCTTGGACGATGCCTGGAGATTAATGATTGGATGGATGGTGTCCGGATGAGCTCTTCCAGGGCCTCGGGTTTACAGGCATTATACTTTGTCATTATCCATATGAACTCTACGGTGTAATCAGGGCTCATATAGAGCAATGATCGGCGCGCATCACCGATTTCGGAACGATCAATAGGAAGCCATTTTGCGCCATGTTTGGCCAATATATGGATCATCTTGATTTTTTCGCGTGACCGGTCATTATCCAAGTTCCTCTTCTTATTCTTATTTGTTCTCCAGGTATCCCAAGGATTAAAATCGGAATACCAGCTCATGCTCATAAGTAAGGCCCCTATCAAAGGGGAGCCGCAGTTCTCATATTCCCTCGGATTGAATCCTTTCTCTAAGAGCTTATTAAGGAAATCAGATTCTTTAGCGTAACAGGCTTCTAACAAAAGCCCTTTCAACTCCGGCTTGGCGGGATCCAAGCGGACTTTTTTGAGACTAAAAACATCAAAATGTCTATAACCGGCTGCCAATTCCAAAGCGTTTTGATCATCTTCCGGGTCAGGATCTTCCTGCCAGGAATCAGGTCCTTTGGCATAAGGGTCGGCCCCGACCCATAGCATGAGAGAGACCCATTTAAGATTTCCTTCTTTGCAATGGTGGCGAAGAGCGATGTTTGCCTGTTCCTGGAAGCTGGGGAAGCGGTCCTTGTATTGTTTGAAGGTACCGAGGGCGGTCCTTATTCTCTCACTCAAGGCATAGGCAAGCGGGTTTTCAGTTTCGACATCAGCACCTTTTTCAATGAACCATTTCATGATATCAGGTTGCCAGGTCTCAAAGACTGATGCCATGGCGACAGAACGGATGTCAACACCGTGCTTGACAAGTAGTTTGACCAAGTCTAACCGACGTTCATCAAGTGCATGGTTTAGTGGCCGATACCGGGATTCATCTATCTCGGCACCACCTTCAAGTAACACCTGGATCAGGCTATGAAATCCTAAGTCCATTGCCACTTCTAAAGGACTTTTTCTTCTGTATCCTGAAATTGATGGAGGAGGATTTACCGGCTTACCCGATTCAATCCATTCCTGTACCTTAAATAGTTTCCCAGCTTTGCATAAATCAATTAGGGGTTTGATATCTTCGTATGTTTCTGCATGCTTCATAAAGGGACCATGGATTACCACCGGGAATGAGAATACTCATTGCTCTTTTCTTCTTCCGGGCACTCCTCATCAAGGATCGATGGTTGGCTAGGGGACAAGGGGTCCAACCGGTTCACCTGGTCATGAGCCCATTTCAGCCATTCTGCCAGGGGCTTTTCAAAGTTCAGAAATAGTTCGTCACCGTTTGCACTTCTTTCTATCTCAGCAATATATTCCCTGAGGATCTGGCTCCTTTTCCAATTTTCTGATTCAGAGACTAATTTTGAAACCCTGGCTTCCTCCTGAAGATACCTGCGTCTGAGCTCAGCTCGTTTACGCCGCTCTCCTTCCAGTTGCTTTTGCCGCTCGATTCTTTGGCGTTCTTCCTCTTCTCTTTCTTTGTCGCATTCTATCTTTGCGACGGCAACTGTGTGAAGGCCATTAACGAAGCTGCTAATCCGATTCTCAAGTTTTAATTTTTTCCCATCATTCCAGTTCTTTTGAATGTCGTGGATATAAAAGTTTTCAGCATCATGGATGGTGAGACTTAGATCCCCAGAAGGCACCCGTTCTTCGATATACCGATTGTATCCAAACCGGTAACGCCCATCCAACTTATGTTCTTCAGGTCTTATTTGCTTGGTTAAAAACTTTTCTCTAATCCCGAAACTAATCGGAACCTCTAAAATTTTCGCCTTGGTACGCCCGTCGGAGAGGTATACACTATATCCCTTCTTCTCAAGAACCTTGATGACCGTGTCCATGATACGAAGTGCACGTCTCAGATTGCCCTTGGAGACGGTAATATCAAGGCATCCCTTCTTCGGAGGATTTAAAAGACCAACATCGTCTGATTGACGAGCATTCAAGATTTCAGAAGATTGTTTGATCAGGGGATGAGGGCTGGACAACCTATCAGGGACGACAATCGGCTCCCTCTCCTTATCTTGAGAGTTCGACATCCTCGATACGAAATCCCTGCTTTTGGAAACATTCCGGCTACGAGGGTTTGGGGTAATTTCGATCAGCACGTCGTCGCCATTTGGTAGGGGTAGCCGTTTTACATTGTATCCGGCTGCTTTTCTGACCCAGTATCCTCTGGGAGGCCGTGGTATATTGTGTTTCTTACAGATTTTGGCTAATCCTACATCGGACATGCCATATTGTTCGGAAAGTTGGACCATCGAAACAGACCAAACCTGTTCATACAATTGCTCCCTGTTTACTGTTCTAATTCCCCTATCCATAATCCGGCCCTCCTTCCTATATCGAGTTCAAAAGGATTCATTCTAAACTGGCCTCATGGTTCCTTCTATATTTGATTATTTAGATAAGAAAAAGGAGAAATTTGGGGATTATTTCAGAAATTTGAATGGCCAAGGGGAGGGTTGGGACTCAAAGAGGGGTTTTCAAAAATAATATATGGTCGGTCAGTCTATTAGGGAATCTCCAGGAATCCTGTCAAGGGAAGCCAAACTCTGCATTTGGCCCTCCTGCATTACACCAAATAACTTTTCTTTTTTTTCGATCCATTGATTTAGGTCCTTCAGATCGATCCAGACCTTTCCATTTTTTGAGAGCCGAATAACGGGAACTTCTTGAGAGTACAGGAGGGTGGAACGGACAGTATTCGGGTGCCAGCCGAGGTATTCGGCAGTCTGTTCTACCGTCATCAGTCTTTGACGCACTGGATCATGCATCCACTGTTCTCTTTTTTTCCCTTTCTTAATGCTTATATTCTCGCCTCTATCCATTTTTAGTTTCCGGGTAGCAGTTGGGTAGCATATCTTTACTGTTTGGTCTTGCGGCCTCTATCAGTTGGTTATCTAAGGTGGCTAATGGAAAGCCTTTCCTCAAGGATTCGCCCATTTATCGCCTTCCCTCCTCGATCATTTCACGGATTGAGAGTCCACCGAGGTTATGTTGATTGCGTAATTGCCGAAGTTCGGCGATAATCGATTTTGTATCAACCGCTTTTTCGGGATCAGGGGGTTGCAATACGGCTACAGGAATGCCGTGCTTTGTGATTGTTATCCGTTCGCCTTTCGATACCCTTTCCAGCAATTTGGGCAGATGGATTTTGGCTTCATATGCGCCCACTGTTTCCATTATTGGCTCCTTAGACTAGTTTTAGACCAGTCTAACACGAATGGCCTCTTATTTTAAACCAAATAGAAAGAGTCACACCTCTTTTTTATGATGAGAAATCTCTTCTTTCTTTGCGTATCAGACGATAGGTTGCCTCATATATTCGCTCCCTCGGCCCGATTGCTATAACCTGAATCTCTCCATTCATGTCTATTTGATAGACGATTCGAATCCTACTCACCCGAAAACTCCTGAACCCTTCAAGCTCCTCCCTAAGAGGCTTTCCGACGTGGGGTTCTGCCAGCAGCGTCTGGAGTGACCCCTTGATTTTCCTCTTTATTTCAGGGTGAAGGTCCTGGATAAATGGGACCAGGAGATTGGGTACGCTCAATTTGTCCATGGGAATCCGGCTTATTCTTCGAATAACTCTTCAAGGGTGTACAGTTTTACCCTTTCCTGCCTTAGTGTTCTCACTCCCTTTATGATCTCCTTTAGGAAGCCGGGGTCGGACCGGATGAGGAACGTTTCTTTCCATCCCTCAAATTCATCCGGGCTCACCAAAACCGCGGCGGGGCGGCCGTTTTTGGTAATAACGATCTCCTCATCCGCCGTGTTGACCCTGTCCACAAGCTTGCTGAGCTTCATCTTAACCTCTGAGAGGGATAATGTCTCCATTTTATAGACCTCTATTTTGGTCGACCAGAATTCAGAC
>JAQYVK010000062.1 GCA_030145585.1 Desulfatiglandales bacterium
CTCATCTTTGACCTCTTCGAACCTCATAGAAATCTCTTCAACGACGACCCTGTATCCGTTATAGATCTTGTCGTTGAGGCGCATGCAGGCTGCAATGGAAGGATTTACCTTAAAATCGCCAAAGGCCTCATAGCCGGTCAATAGGATTATGCCTTTGTGTGCCATATGTTAAACTCCAAGTGACGAGTTACAAGATACGAGATAAAAAACCTTCCTTAATAAAAAAATCGACCACCCACCATCAGTTCCCATGGCCGGCTTCCTGACCAATCCATGGGAGTGCGTCCAGATCCACATTCCCTCCTGAGAGGATTATCCCAATGCGCTTACCGGCAAAATCTTGGGGCCTGCGCATGATGGCCCCAAGTGGGACTGATGCGGAAGGTTCCACGATGAGTTTCATCCGCGTCCAGATGAGACGCATGGCGGCTACGATTTCCTCCTCGCTCACTGTGATGATGTCTTTGACGTGTCTATCTATTATGGGAAAAGTCAAATCCCCCAGGGACGTGAGGAGCCCGTCTGCAATGGTATCAGGATCCTCTACTGGAATAATCCTGCCTGCCTTCAGAGACCGATAGGCATCGTCAGCTCTTTCAGGCTCACCTGCAATCACCTCGGTTTGAGGCGAAAGCCCCTTTACCGCAATGGCGGTCCCACTCAACAAACCGCCCCCTCCAACAGGGGCCATAACGGTGTCAAGGCCAGGAATCTCCTCACACAGTTCAAGGGCGGCCGTGCCCTGCCCGCAGATGACCCGGTAGTCGTTATAAGGATGGATCACTGCGGCGCCTGTAGATTGGACCACCCCATCGAGAGTTTCCTCCCGGGCTTCCAGGGTCGGTTTGCACAGAACAATCTCAGCCTCATAGCCGGCTACGGCCTTTAGCTTTACCGCAGAAGAGTTTTCAGGCATGACAACATAGGCCTTTATCCCCCGCCATTGTCCTGCCAGGGCGAGGGCGGCCGCATGATTTCCAGATGAGTGGGCGGCGACTCCGTTCTGAGAATCAGTATCGCTCAGGGAATACACGGCATTGCAGGCCCCGCGTATCTTGAAAGCTCCTACTTTTTGCAGATTTTCGCATTTGAAAAAGAGCGTGGCACCCAACATATCATCAATAGCCCGGCAGGTGAGCACCGGGGTGTTATGGATAAAGGGTTTGATCCTCGTGTGGGCCTGTCGAATGTCTTCCAGGGTAGGCTGTGTTCCCATCTTCTTCTCTATTCTTTAGGCGTTATCTTAATTTAGTCACTTTCAGCAGGGCCTAAAATTTGGTTATAATAAAATGCTTCCCACCCTTTTGTCAAAGTCACCTATTTGTTGGTCAATAATTGTGTGGGTGGATCATGTTAACTATCTGATATTTTTATACATGCTGAGGCTGTCGGAAAATGCCCATCTGCTGCGTTACCCTCATCCCTCGTCACTGCGGCGTACGCGAAGCGGTACAAGGTACAAGGTGTAAGGTCTATGGCCTCAAACCTTAGAGGTTGGAGAATAAAACAATCTTTGGTCCTAACCCTATACCTCAAACCGTATACCCTACACCTTTTGCGTACGCCTCACTCCTCGGGATTTCGTCCCGCTCCGGATAGCGGGATGGACATTTTCCATCAGCCTCACAGAAACCGGTTTTTCGACAGTCTCGCTGTCTAGTTCAAAGGCGATCCTGGCATGATGATGCATTTGAAAGTCAAAAATGAGGAGTTTTCAAAAACGGATGTAAAAAAGAACAGCTTTTTATTCTTAGGCATGGTCTGATGAGGCCATAGCCTACAGAAAAGATGCAAGAGTTTCAAATGGTTGCTCAATAAAGAGTCGATTTTGTAAAGCCAATGGAGAAAAAATGAGTCTCCACGCGTTTGACAAACTTCAATGGATTTGTTATTTTAACGAACGTTTGATTTGTATGGCTGTTTTCTAAATAAACTCATTTTGTGCGAATATTTAGTGGTGCCCAATGCTTACATTGATTAATATTGAAAGAGTAAATTTTTTATTAAAGTGGATGGACAAAAGTTTTCCACATCGAGTGAGAGCAGCGTGCTGATGGAAAAAGACGAAGGTTAGATAACCATCTCTAACTTTTACTAAAAAGTGGGAAGGAGCACTCCACGGGTGACCAAAAAAGTCAGCCAGATTCATGCCATCTAAAAGGGAAGAAAAATGAGGTACGCAGAGACAGGATATAATTTAGAAATTGATCTAACCCGCGGAAGTATTGAGCGGGTTGAAACTGACCCAAAGTGGGTCGAACTTTATCTTGGGGGTCTAGGCACGAACGCCAAGATATTATGGGATAGGGTTCCTCCTGAAATGGAACCCTTTTCTCCTGACAATCTCCTCATATTCAGCGCCGGTCTTTTATGTGGCACACCTGCTCCCGGTGCAAATCGTACCATAGTTTCTACCTTTTCTCCGCAGACCGGGTTAATGGCATTTTCAATGATGGGAGGTTTTTTTGCACCGGAATTGAAGTATGCCGGTTATGACAAAGTGATCTTTCGCGGCAAATCCCCGGATCTGGTTTATTTGTGGATAAACGATGACAAAATAGAAATACGCGATGCCTCTCATTTGAAAGGTAAAGGCGCTCTTGAAGCTTCAGAAATTATTAAGAAGGAGTTGAATGAGCCGAAGTCACATGTGGCTGCTATCGGTCTGGCCGGTGAAAATAAAGTCAGTTTTGCTTCCATCGAGCAGGGCAGATCCAGTGCGAGCCGACTAGGAATAGGCGCTGTGATGGGAGACAAAGGATTAAAGGCCATAGCTGTTCGTGGAACAGGGGACATCAATATTGCCCGACCGGAAGAATTTATTGAGCTCTGCAACGATGTGCTGAAATATATCCAATTCCGAAATGAAAATCCAATAAAGGGGGTGCCGGCCATTTTCGGCAGCCTTGGATTCCAGGAGATGGCAGTACATAATGAGGCGTGGCATGTCTCTGCTTTCGCCTGGGGAAATGCCCGGCATAGGAGAAAAGGTTTTTGGACCGAAGAAGTCGAAAAGGAGTGGACCGGGGTTAGTGACAAAGTGCAGGTGCGCTTAATCAGTTGCCATAACTGTCCAATGAAATGCGGAGCAACGATGAAGGTCCCGGGAATTCATCCGTTCATGATGAAATGCTACTCAAAGCTTACTTATACAATGGCGGCCATGTCAGACCTGGACTTTGGTTTTAAAATCGCCGGCCTTGCCCAGGAGTATGGGGTGGACGGGTACACCACACCGCAAGTTATGGCCTTCGCGGTTGAGCTTTACGAAGCCGGTATTTTGACCGACGAAGACATGCCCGGGTTTCCGTCCACTACCGAGGAACAACATTTCTGGCTGCTCGATAAAATTGTTCGGCGGGAAGGGATTGGGGACGTTCTGGCCGATGGTGTTTATTGGGCAGCGCGTAAGATTGGCAAAGGGGCAGAAGCCTACGATCATAATACGATTAAGAAACATGAGCAAATGCCTATCAAACTTGGAACGCTGAATCCCATCTATTTCCTCATGTATTCTACCGGCGAGAAGATAAACATTACTCAGATTGAAGGACAAGTGCCCCAGGCGCCTTTTCCCAAGCGAGAGGATCGAGAAGAGTTTGTAAAGGATTGGATCCAGGTTCCTGATGAAAAGTTTAAGGAATACTTTTTAAACTGGGAGCCGGGCTCCCCCGCTCCATATTACCCGTCTCCTGAACTGGTTTATGAGCTTGTTGACTGGCAGGAGACGATGCACTACATCGATGACGCCCTCGGGTTGTGCTCAGGTTTGTCATCATTTCCGATGAAGCCTCCCTACCATATACACAATTTGCCACAAATAGTCTCAGCTGCAACCGGACTGGATATCGATAGAGCTGAACTCTGGAAAATAGCAAGGCGGAACCGAAACTTGATCAGAGCCGTTAATGTAGGAAGAGGTATGAGGAGAAAAGATGAGACCGTTCCGGAGGACCACTGGAGGAAAAGATTCCCCGAGTACGAAGCGAAGTTGCTTGATGAGTATTATGAATATAAGGGATGGAATAGTGAAGGTATTCCCACTAAGGAGTCTTTACAGGAATTGGCGTTGGGTTACGTGAGCGAAGACTTTATAGAGAGGGGGATCTTGACCGATGATGAAGGGTCTCCTTCTAAAAAGGCTCCGGCGAAAAAAAAGAAGAAATAGAGTGTTTTTTTTAAATCCCATATTTCACTGATAGAAGAGTTATAATATATGGATCATCTCCGATTTAGTTGAAGGAAAAATGTGGAGTTCATTTTCAAGAAGGTTGCTCAGATTAGAAGGATTCAAGGGGTCGAGGGGTCAAGGATTAAAAAAATAGAACCGCAGAATATCGAACAAGGAATAATGAACATCGAAGGGAAAAAAACTTCATAATTCTACATTTCTTGTTCGATATTCGATATTCGTTTTTGAATTCACTTGAATCCTCGGATCCTCTTCTCCAACTAATTGGGAGAAGAATATAATATATCTAAAAATTTTGTGAAAGCCCCAGTGTTTGATATTTCTTAATATAGTTCTCCATTTTGTTTACGCTCAATTAGGCTTTAACTTTCAAACCGTGAGTATTTCTGCATAAACAATGCAGAAATATAAACCCCATCATAAAAACAACAATAAACAAATGCCAAGGGGGAGGTCGTGAAAAGGG
>JAQYVK010000063.1 GCA_030145585.1 Desulfatiglandales bacterium
TAACCTACCCCTCCGGGCCACAGTTAATTACTTCAGGGGCAGGGCAACAAGAACTTAGTTGCAGTTAGAATCTCCGCCATGGAGAAAATACCCTCAAAATTCGAAGCACGAAATCCGAAATACGAAACAAATCCAAAATCCGAATTCCCAATGTTCAAAAATAGAGATGTTTCAAGAGCATACCCATGACCAACCCTATCATATGCTCTTAATTATTTGTTTTAGTCATTCGAATTTAAAGCATTCGAATTTGTTTCGGATTTCGAGCTTCGATATTCGGATTTAAACAGCGAATATTTTCAGATACGCGCTTGGAGTGGGAACCTGAGATATTCCACTCTGGTGGAGGTAGTTCACTCGAGGGTATCGCGGAATTTCCGATACAAACCCCGAAATTGATCATAGGTTAGCCCTAAGAGTTGGGCGGCTTTTCTTTGATTGTATTTTGTCTCTTTAAGTCTCCTTCTTAAAAGACGTACCCTCAGTTCCCTAATGGCCTCTTTAAGGGGTTTGTCCCAGAGGTCTTCAAGAGATTGTCCACCCGATACCGTCCTGGAAAGCGTCTTTTTGGGGAGTGCGGATTCCTCATAGGAGGACTCGAAGAGGTCAAAGGCGATATTTGTGATCAACGATGAATCAGATCGATACACCGCCCGCTCAACCACATTTTTCAATTCTCGAACATTCCCAGGCCATGAATGGCCCTCAAGCGCCTTGATGGCTTCTTTATCGAAACGGGGGGCCTCTGTTCGACCCAGTTCAAGGGCCATCCGGCCTGCAAAATGGTTTGAAAGAAAAAGAATGTCTCCTTCTCTTTCCCTGAGGGGCGGTAAAATCAGGGCCTCGAACGAGAGTCTATCAAGTAAATCACGTTTGAACCGATCCTTTGCGGCCAAAGCCGTTAGATCTGCATTGGTGGCCGCGATGATGCGTACATCCACTTCAATACTCCGTGAACTCCCAACCGGTTCAAAGGTTCCGTATTCAACGACGCGTAATATTTTTTCCTGGACCTCCATAGGGATGCTCCCTATTTCATCCAGAAAAAGGGTCCCCTTGTCTGCCGTCTCAAATCTTCCTGCTCTCCGCCGATCTGCCCCGGTAAAGGCGCCCTTTTCATAACCGAACAGTTCCGACTCGATCAGGGATGGGGTGAGGGCGGAGCAATTGAGTGCAACCAGGGGGCCCTGCCAACGGTTTGATAGAAAATGCAGTCTGGATGCGGCCAGTTCTTTGCCTGTGCCCCGTTCGCCGATCAGGAGCACGGGTCGATCAATGGGTGCAACCCGGGAGAGTTTCTCCTGAAATACTAAAAATTGTTCCGATTGTCCCAGGGCCTCTTCCAGACCTACCGGGGTCCTGCCCAGGCCCATGGGGGATTTACCTCGGAAGTGTTTGTTTTGGTCTCGTGATTCATGTTTCATGGTATTCCTTGCATTAATATAGAAAAATTAACCAATAATTGGTAGAATATACCACCTGCTTTTTATCGCTGTCAAGTCTAAAACTCCCTGAAATCATGGAGTTTTTCAAATAAATAATCCTCTGGCACAATTCCTGCCTATTAAAAAGGTAACATATAAAGCAGGGAGGTCAAATTATGGGGATTTTTACACGGTTTCGTGATATCGTCAGTTCAAACATCAATGCCATGCTGGATAAGGCAGAAGACCCTGAAAAACTGATTAAACTCATGATCCGGGAAATGGAAGACACCCTGGTTGAAATCAAGGCGTCTTGCGCCGGGGTCTTGGCCAACAGCAAAAAGGTCCAGCGGCAGATGCAAGAGGCCCAATCCCGGTCCAAGTTCTGGGAGGAGAAGGCAGCACTGGCGGTCAATAAAGGCAGGGATGATCTGGCGCGAGAAGCCATTGTTGAAAAACGCAGATATGCGGATGCCACAGTCGCACTCGAGCGGGAACTCGCAGAACACAATGTCCTCCAGGAGCAGTATCAAGAAGACATCAAGCAACTCGAGGAGAAGCTGGGAACAGCGCGGGAAAAACAACGCCTGCTCATGCAGCGGCACATTCGTGTAGTAGGGAAAATGCGCGCGCAGGAAGAGATCCGTCGCATGGACAGTTCTGAGGCTATTTTCAAATTCGAGGAACTGGAGAATAGAATTGAAAGGATGGAAGCGGAAGCTGATCTGGTCAATTTCGGAAGAAAACCGGATCTGGAGGAAGAACTAGAGGGCCTTGATGTAGACGACGAGATCGAAGCAGAGCTTCAAACCCTTAAATCTTCCCTCACCAGGAGGGAGAGGGGAACCGGTAAGGGTTCGATAGAAGAGGAGTTGGTCTAAAACACTCAGACGAGGTTGAATAAAAAATGCATGGATCGATCATCGTAGCTATCGTATTTGGTGGAACTGTGCTCTGCCTGGTCATTATCGGCAGCACTATCCTCATGGCCATCAAGATCTTAAAAGGGGGCATATCCCGTAAAGACCAACAAGTTCAGGCCGACGAGGCGAAGGTCATACAAGAGATTTATCAAGGGCTTTCAAAAATGGAACAACGGGTGGAGGCCCTGGAAACAATTATCCTGGATCGAAAGGAGCGACCACAATGAGGCCATTTAAAAGGTCGCCCAAGCACGGGCTGTATCGCTCCAGAAACGGGGTTCTGTTGGGAGTATGCAAAGGTTTTGCAAGCTATTTTGATTTTTCCGTTCATTGGGCGCGAGCCATCCTGATCATATGTTTGATTTTAAGTGGATTCTGGCCCATAATGGGGCTATACTTCCTCGCAGCGTTCATCATGAAACCTGAACCGGCAATACCGGTCATGTCCGAAGCGGAGAAGGGAAGAGGGGCCATGGAGCGGCTAAGAAGGCGATATGAAAATATGGAGCGCCGCCTCAGAAGAATGGAAGACGCTGTCACGACAAGAGAGTTCGACTGGAACCGGAGACCGAACACCTAAGGATCTATCGTCTTAGAAAGAAATGACATTCTCAGACGACAATACGAAGTGGACATACTAACCATTCTAGGCACGGCATGGGCTCTTGCAATGGATGCCTTCGCCGTGTCCGCCGCAGTAGCGGCCGGGTTACCCCGTTTGACCGCCCGGCACACGTTTCGCCTTTCCTGGCACTTTGGCCTATTCCAGGCATTGATGCCTATCATCGGCTGGTTCGGGGGGTCTGTCCTCTCATCCTTCATCGGTTTACTTGGGAATTGGATCGCCTTTGGTCTGTTGACTTTCCTTGGCATACGTATGATCCGTCAATCCTTCCAACCAGAAAAGCGAGGCCATGATTACGACCCCACCAGGGGCTGGAGCCTCATGGGTCTATCAATCGCCACAAGTCTGGATGCCCTTGCTGTCGGGGTGTCCCTCGGCCTGATCGGTCTGTCGATTTGGGTCCCGGCAGCAATTATCGGTGCCGTCGCTCTGGTATTGACATACGTTGGAACCCATATTGGGCGTCGGGCGGGCAACAGCCTCGGTCAATGGGCTGAACGTTTTGGGGGAGTCGTGTTGATCGCCATTGGCAGCCGCATCCTGATACAGCATTTGGTAGGTTCGGCATGAACGAAAATTTACTACTGGCTTTCATGTTGACCACGCTGGCGGGTCTCTGCACCGGAATAGGCAGTGCGCTGGCTTTTTTTTCCAAACGGACCAACAAGGCCTTCCTATCGGTGGCACTGGGCTTTTCGGCAGGTGTCATGATATATGTGTCGCTTGTTGAAATATTCGTCAAAGCCAAGGATGCCCTTGTACCGATTCATGGATATGTTGCCGGCACCTGGATAACGGTGGGCGCCTTTTTTGGGGGTATCTTCATTATAGCAATCATAGATCGCCTCATTCCCGCCTACGAGAACCCCCATGAAGCACACGCTATTGAAGAGATGCAAGAGTCGACAGCCCATGACCCTCGTCTCATGCGGATGGGATTGCTTACCGCCCTGGCCATAGGCATTCACAATTTTCCAGAGGGCCTGGCTACTTTTTTTGCGGCTCTTACCGACCCGGGAATCGGCATAGCCATAGCCGTCGCCATTGCGGTCCACAACATCCCGGAAGGGATCTCCGTCTCGGTCCCCATATATTTCGCCACGGGCAGCAAAAAGAAGGCCTTCTGGCTCTCCTTCCTCTCAGGCGTTTCAGAGCCGGTGGGCGCGGCCGTCGGTTACACGATCCTGAGACCCTTCTTCTCGGAGACAATTTTCGGCCTGCTCTTTGCTTCAGTCGCTGGGATTATGGTATTTATCTCCCTAGACGAACTGCTTCCCACGGCAAAAGAATATGGGGAGGGACACATGGCGATCTACGGCCTGATCGGGGGCATGGCGGTCATGGCACTCAGCCTCCTCCTGTTTTTGTAACCGCTTTCATCTTGTTTTCCCTTCCAAGTTTTACGTGAAAAAGCTATAATGCCCTGCTCGGAAGAACTTGGTATTATAGCTTTTTCAGGCTCTCCGACTGAAAGTCCCTTTCAGCCGGAGAGCAGATGAAATCCCGTGCGGGAGCACGGGATTCATCACTTGACTTTCCCAAAAATATTATGAAAATCCAATGCATCGTCCTGAAAATGTGAAGAACCTCGACCAAAGGTCGGGGTTTCTTCTAAGCTGTCCTGCTGAAAGACTCTTTCAGCAGGACAGCAGAAGGCATCTTCGTGAAAACTTTCGGATATAAGATATTATTGGTTCTTTGTTTGTTAGGTGTTCTCCGTGCGTCCGCGGTCTTCGGAGCGGAGGGCATTCCCTTATTTGTGAGCATCCTTCCCCAGAAATACTTTGTCGAAAAAATTGGAGGAAATTTGGTTGATGTCTCCGTGATGGTCCAACCTGGGGCCAGTGAAGCCACCTACGAGCCGAAACCAAATCAGATGGTCACCCTTTCCAGGGCCAAAATCTATTTTGCCATCGGGGTTCCCTTTGAAAAGGTGTGGCTCAAAAAGATTACTGCCTCCAACCAACAAATACACGTGGTGCATACGGAAAAGGGCATTGAAAAAAGGCCCCTGGCGCGCCATTCCCATGTTTCAAAGGATTCCGGCGAGGGTGAGCATGAAGATGTGGAAAATGAGAACCATGGTGTGAAAGATCCTCATATTTGGCTATCCCCCCCACTGGTGATGATCCAGGCGCACACCATTCTGATGGCGCTCCAGGAGATAGATCCGAACAATCAGGCTATTTATGAGGCCAACTACAAGGAATTCATGATGGAGCTCCTGGAAATGGATGCGGAAATCAGGCGGATTTTTGAGAGAAAAGGAAAGGGGACCTCATTCATGGTCTTTCACCCCTCCTGGGGCTATTTCGCGGATACCTATGGTCTGAAGCAGATACCGATCGAGGTGGAGGGAAAAGAACCCAAACCGGCTCAAATGAAGGCCTTGATCGAGTTCGGGAGGGAAAACGCCATCAAGGTCATTTTCGTCCAGCCCCAGGTTTCCACAAAACGTGCGGAAATCATCGCCAAGGCGATTGGCGGGCGAATTGTGCTCACAGACCCCCTTGCTGAAGACTGGGGGAACAATCTGCGGGAGCAGGCCTTGAAAATCATGACCGCATTGAGGGAAACCCATTGACAAACCGACCGAACATCGAAGTTAAAGACCTCTGGTTTTCATTCACAGGAACCCCCGTTCTGGAGGGGGTCAATCTTGAGATTTATCCCAGCGATTTTCTTGCCATCATCGGCCCGAACGGAGGCGGGAAGACCACCCTTCTTAAGTTGATGGTCGGTCTTTTAAAACCGGACAGGGGGAGCGTACGCGTCTTCGGTCGTCCTCCCATGGAAGCGGCCCACCGAATCGGCTATGTTCCCCAGGAATCAGGCCCCGATAAGCGCTTTCCCATATCGGTTTTTGACGTGGTCGTCATGGGCAGGTTGAAGGGTGGCGGCGGCAGGTGGCGTTTTTCAAAGAACGATCAAGCCCTTGCCCGGGAGGCGCTCGAACGGGTGGAGATGTGGGCCCTCCGCAAGCGTCGAATTGGGGAGCTCTCCGGGGGACAGCGCCAGAGGGTCTTTGTAGCTCGGGCCCTGGTGGCCGAACCGGAACTCCTTCTCCTGGATGAGCCCATGGCGAGCGTCGATCAGAAGGGCCAGACCGATTTCTACGCCTTTTTAAAAGACCTCAACGAGACCGTGACCATTGTCCTGGTCAGTCACGATCCCATGGTTTTGTCGAGTCACATCAAATCCGTTGCCTGTGTCAGCAAGCAGGTCTATTTCCACAATGCCCCTGAGATCACCCAGGAAATGATGGAAATGGCCTATCACTGCCCGGTGGAGTTGATCTCCCACGGAAGATTGCCCCATCGGGTTCTACCGGATCACTCGGGAGAAGAAGATGATTGAGGCCCTTCACCTCGAATTCATGCAAAATGCCTTCATGGCTGCTTTTCTCGCCAGCATCGTGTGTGGCATCATTGGGACTTTTGTCGTTGTAAACCGCATTGTCTTCATTTCCGGAGGCATTGCCCATGCCGCTTATGGCGGGATCGGACTCGCTTTCTTTTTGGGTCTGTCCCCGATGCTGGGTATCTTGGGTTTTTCTCTCTTGGTGTCTGTTGTGATGGCGGCGGTAACCTGGAAAGCGAGGCACAGGGCGGACACAATCATTGGCGTGTTGTGGGCCCTGGGGATGGCATTGGGCGTGATTTTGCTCGATCTGACACCGGGATACAATGTTGACTTGATGAGCTATCTCTTCGGCAGCATTCTGACCGTCCCATCCTCCGATTTGTGGCTCATGCTCGGCTTAAACGGGTTGGTGATTCTCACGGTAGGTTATTTTTACCAGGATTTTATCTCACTCTCCTACGACGAGGAGTTTGCCCAGGTGAGGGGCGTTCCGGTGAGGCTACTTTATTTCCTTCTCATAGGGATGATCGCCCTTTCCGTCGTGATGATTATTCAGATCGTGGGCTTGATCCTCGTCATCGCCCTGCTAACGATTCCCCCTTATATTGCTGAGAGGTTTTCCGGGTCCCTGTTAACCATGATGCTCTATTCGATCCTACTAAATATCCTTTTCACATGGGTGGGCCTTTGGCTATCTTACGAATTCAACCTGACTTCGGGGGCGTCCATCATCATGGTTGGGGGGGTGTGCTTCTTCATTTCATTTCTGATTGGACGTCTGCGACCAAAGCAGGGGATG
>JAQYVK010000064.1 GCA_030145585.1 Desulfatiglandales bacterium
TGCTCGTACCGGGATATGTTGATGAGACTGAAATAGCCGCACTCGCAGGATTTATCGCGGACCTGAACCCAAATATCCCTTTCAGCCTGTTGGCCTTTTACCCACATTTTTATATCAAAGACCTTCCCACGACGTCTCGCAACCATGCCCTTCGGTGCTTGAGCGCTGCCAGGGATGCGGGACTTCAACGGGTTCATATCGGCAATCTCGAACTCCTCGGGAACGACTACTGATGGGGAGATTGCTGAACTTGGGTACCTTTTTAAATGATTATAGCTGATGTCACAAATGTGTTCCGATTGTAAGGAGTATGCGACAGTATAAAATCCCCCCTGGCCCCCCTTTTTGACAAGGGGGGAACACTGACACCCCGGCATTGCTCATTGCGGCCATAGGTCTGTTGATACACCTTCAGGCCTTCATAAGCTCCCCCTTTGACACGCGCAGCGCAGGCGCTTGCGCCGCGTGAAGGGGGATAGGGGGATTTAATAAAAAGGCTAATCGGAACATATTTCTGACAATTACAATGAATAACTCGACAAGGGGGTTGAAAGGACGGTCGGGGTGGTTGATACAGGAAAACCATTTAATGTTACTCGGGTAGTCCAGCCTTTCGAAGCAGATCAAGAAACTTATCTTTTTGGGTGGGATTCTTCATAGGCAACCTTCTCCCAAAATCCCTGACTGAGAAATTGGGGTTCATTCTTAAGACCTCATCAACCTCAGCCTTCGCCTCCTCTGTTTTTCCTGAGGCACTGTAGCTGGCAATAAGTTCCAAACGGGGATTCACATGATCGGGTTGATTGTGAACGGCCTTCTTAAAAACGGATATGGCTTCTTCATTTTTTCCTAACAAGCGATAGGTTCTTCCCAAGTTTACATAGGATTTTTGGGCATGAACAGGATCCAGGAGTATGGCCTTCTCAAACAACGCCAGGGCCTCATGGGGCCTTCCTGTCTGAAGGAAATGCCTTCCAAGGGCATGAATCACCTCGGTTGAGTTGGGATTTATAGCTTTGGCTTTCTCCAATTCGGCAACGGCCTTTTCATCCTGGTTTCTCATCAAATAAATCCTGCCTAATAAAAGATGGGCTTCGATATTGGCATCATCCAATTCCAGAGCCTTTTGAGCCAATTGAAAGGCGCGGGCCACAGACTGCGGAGAAGATTGATCCCTTTTCCGCATGGCTTCCATCAAGTGGGTCGATGCCAAAAGGGTATACCCTCTTGGATAGTCGGGATCCAAAGAGATCACTTCTTCGGCGATCTTGCGTGCTTTTTGTAGGTCCCCCGGTGCCCCACGTCCTCTGAGAAGCTTCATCCCTTGCAATACTTTGACATAAGCATCGAGGTTGTTCGTTCCTTCAGCCAACAACCGGGATTTCTCCCCACCTTTCAGGTCCAACGGTAACGCAGAAATAATTTTCAATGTTATCTCATCCTGTAAGGCGAAAATATCTGTGAGATCTCTGTCATATCGTTCTGCCCATAGGTGTTGGGCTGTCGAGGCGTCAATCAGCTGAGCTATAATTCGTACTTTATCCTCGGATCTTTGGACGCTACCTTCCAGGACATACCGCACCCCTAAATCGAGGCCCAATTGTTTGACATCGACCGGTTTGCCCTTGTAGGTGAACGTCGAGTTTCGGGCGATCACCAACAGTCCAGGTAACTTTGAAAGTCCTGTGATGATATTTTCAGTAATCCCGTCGCTGAAATATTCCTGTCCGGGGTCACCACTCATGTTGACGAAAGGAAGCACGGCTATTGAAGGCTGATCGGGGAGCTTCGAGGCTTTTTCCTTCTCCTGTTGGCCCGTAGGCGGTATCTGGTCATTACGCAGATAAAGGCTCCAGACCAAACCACCACCGATGATTAAGACCAGCGCGGCTGCTATCATTACGGCCGGTCGCCATCGCATCGGTTTGCCTTTTGCTCTCCGGCTGGCCCTGTCGGTTTTTGACCTCGGCCCGATAGGGATCCTGTAGACTTTTACCGGTTTGACGATATTCTTTACGGCATGTTCCCCAAGGTATTCGTAACCCAAGGCCAGTTTATTCTCGATCTGTTCATAGGCACTCCCGGAGATACAGATTCCTCCTGCATCTGAGAGACCTTCAATTCGAGCTGCAATGTTGACCCCATCCCCATAAATGCGATCGCCCTCTTGAATAACGTCTCCGAGGTTAATACCGATCCGAAATTCCATCCTTCGATTCTCAGGCAATTCCTCGTTCTTGGTCTTTAGAACCTTTTGAATCTCAACCGCACACTGAGTCGCATCTACCACGCTTGAAAATTCAGCAAGGATGTTGTCTCCCGGCGAATCCACCACCCGGCCGCCATTTTGTTCGATGAGGGCCGTCATCATCCCCCGATGAGCGGTTATGGTGCGAACAGTGGCCTCTTCATCTTCTCCCATGAGACGACTGTAACCTTTCACATCCGCACTCATGATGGCCGTGAGTTTGCGTTTAATGTTGGGTGAAGTCATGTGTAACTGTCCCTTGACACATCCATTTAGAAAAAAAGAAGGAAAAAATACATATCCAAATGATGAATGGTCCTATTTTAAAATCAATAGCATCAAAATGCATTAAAAAAGAAAACAACTTTCTGTTCCATTCCCTTTCCCTTTTCATGCTGTTCTATCAAAATTGCAGACTCCATGCCAAATCGAATGGAACAACTTAATTATCTGATATCACAGCATTTATTCAAAGAGTAATAAAACGGACTGAGACTCGGTTAGAAAAACAAGGCAACGATCGTCGAAGCGCAAACAAGTTTTCGACAGCTTTGTCGAATTCATGGTCCTTGATCATGCTACCACCTTAGTCAGTGAGTAACCTTTAGGGTGACTGATCATTTATCATCGGTGGGTGGGTTGCGTCATGCTTCCGGCAGGAGTAGGCTGAATGTGGTTCCCTTGCCCACTTTGGTTTTAAATTGAAGCTCTCCTTTGTGTTCCTGGACGATCTTCTGGGTCACGGGCAATCCCAACCCGGTCCCCTTGCTTCCCTTGGTGCTGAAAAACCCGGTATAGAGTTTTTTCTGGATTTTTTCATCCATACCAATACCGTTATCTTTTACTTCAAACTTCACGGCCCATCCCTTGGGACGATCCGTCTTGACGGTTACGGTCCCCTTTCCACTCATAAGACCTTCAAGAGCACAGGCATCGATGGCATTGCTGACCAGATTCAGGAGGCAGCGATGGATCGCGGTGCGGTCCATGGAGACTTCTTTCAATCCAGATTTCAAGTGCGGGACCAGGGTCACACCCGAGACTTCGGCCCGTTCTTTCATGAGTTCCAGGACATCCGTTATCAGTTCATTGGGGTCTACCACTTGATACTCAGGCTCTCTCTCTTTTGAATAGACGAGCATGTCCAGAACGATGTGTGCGATTTGATCAATATTTTTCTCAACGATCCTCCAGCCATTCGCCACCAGTTCGATGTTATTTTTTTTCATCGCCGAATTGATGACATAGCCCCCCCCCTTCAGGCCATTGAGGATATTCTTGATGTAATGGGCCAACCCTGCTACGGCCTGACCGATAGCAGCCATGCGTTGTGCCTGCTCTTTTTCCTGCTGTAAACGATAAATTTCCCTCAAATCCTGGATGGAAACCACGCTTCCCACCTCTTTTCCCTCTTCATAAAGGAGTGTCCCAGAAAGTCTGGCCGGGATGGAATCACCCGCTTTGTTGAGGAATGACATCTCCATGTTGATAATCTTCCCTTCCGGGCCATACTTTTTCCTGTAGAAGGCCTCCCGTAACGTCTTGGCGGTTTCCTTAGAAAGTATTGCCTGGTAATTCATTTTCCCTATGATTTCTTTCGGGGCGTATCCGAGGAGTTCCGCAGCCGCGTGGTTGAAAATGACGATATTTCCTTCAGGGTTTGTTGCGATGATACCGTCAATGGAATTTTGGATGAGATTTTGCACAAAGGCTTCACGTCGTCTTAGCTCCTGGGTCATTTTGACCCTCTCGGAGAAATCCTGGTAAGTCACGATGGCGCCCTGGATCTCCCCCTTCTCATCTTTAATGGGAGCGGCGTTGAAATAAAGATGGGTCCCCTCTTCTCCCAGGTGTGGAAAGAAGTGATCTGCCTCATAGGCGTCTTCGACCATGGGAGATTTTCTGAGGTTCATATCATCATAAAATTTGTGGATCTTCTTCGAGTCCCCTTCCATGATTAGATCGGCCAATAGTGGTCTTTTCCGACGAAAAAAAGGTTTCCAATGCTTATCCGTTCCTATCATTTCCTCGCTCGAACAGCCTGTCAATTTTCGGCATGCCTCGTTCCAGTAGGTGACTTTATGACTTTTATCCAGGACAAACATGGGGATAGGAGAGCCATAAATGATTCCTTCTGCGTTTTTCTTCTGTCTAAGTGTTTCATGCTGGGAGGCCTTTAATTCTTGGGTTCTCTTTTCAACCGCGTTTTCAAGCCTTTCGGAATAGAGTTTCCGGGACTCCTCCAATTTTTTCCTGACGGTGATATCTCTAACCATCCCCTGAAAAATAGTTTCTTCCGGAAGCCAGCTGAGGCTCAATTCCACGGGCAATGTATCCCCGTCTTTTTTGACAAAATCCATTTCCACGGAGATGAAACCCATAATTTCCAGGTCGTCCAGATAATCCAAAAGGACCTTCTTTGAGGTCTTTTCTGCCAGGTCGGCAATGTTCATATGTTCCAGTTCATCTCTTGAATAGTCCAGCATATGGCTGAGACTGAGATTGCCTTCCATGACTTTTCCCTGTCTATTGAATAAGACAATCCCATCTCTGGCATCCTGAAAAAGATTTTTATATTTCTTCTGCGATTTTTCTAAGTCTAATGCGAGCCTT
>JAQYVK010000065.1 GCA_030145585.1 Desulfatiglandales bacterium
CCGCATGGGTGTTGTAAAAGGAAAGTGCGAGCAGTGCAGCGAGCAATACCCAAAAGCGGAATCTTAAATTGTTTTTCTGTTTCATGGCGATCTCCTTTGTTTCGCAGTCTGGGAAAGAGTTTCTTAATTAAGCTTATTTTCACAATACTAAAAAAAGATATTTGTTAATGAAAATACGCGGAAAATTGTGTACTGTCAACTTGGTATTATCACCGGTGGTTCAAGTGTTTGACATATTAAATTTTGGAGGGTAAATTCGATTTTTTTAGGAAATTCTTGTTTTCACAAAACATATTAATAAAAGGAGGGAATCCATGTACCAGGGAGGATATACCGGAAAAGTTCTAAGGATCAATCTCACGGATCAAACGGCAAAAGAGGAAGAATTACCTTTAGAAATTGCTCAGGACTATATCGGGGGCGCAGGATTTGGGGTCAAGTACCTTTACGATGAAGTGCCGGCCAGTACAGATGCGCTTGGCCCTGACAACAAACTCATCTTTGCATCGGGACCCTTTTCGGGCACTACCGTTCCATGTGCCAGCCGGATGGCGGTGACCGGCAAATCTCCTCTGACAGGGGCCGTGGGTATGGCGCTGACTGGGGGGCATTTCCCGGTCGAGTTAAAATTCGCCGGGTACGATGCCCTGATCATCGAAGGTAAAGCGAAAAAACCGACCTATGTCTCGATCAAGAAAGGTAACGTCAAGTTCCGCAGTGCCAAGAAGGTCTGGGGAATGAAGACCCTAGATACCCAGCAATTCATCAAGAATGAGCTGAAAGACCAGAACGTGCGGATTGCCTGTATCGGACCAGGAGGTGAGAACCTGTCCAAAATCGCCTGTATTATCAATGAAACGAGAGCCGCAGGGCGGAAGGGACTGGGCGCGGTCATGGGTTCCAAGAATCTCAAGGCCATAGCTGTTCGGGGAAGTGGGAAATTACCCATCGCTGACAAAGAGAAACTGAAGACCGCAAAAGGCGCTTTTACCAAGGCCATGAAGGCAAGCGAGGTCCTATACCCTCATTTCTCAAAAACCGGGACTCCCATGGTGGTAGAAGCGACCGATGCTATGGGGATACTCCCGATCAGAAATTTCATGGACACCGGTACCAGTTCCCTTGCGGAAAAGATCGGTGTTGATGTTCAGATGACGCGGAATGTTGCAAGGGAGCACTGCTATAATTGTCCGGTTGGCTGCAGTCAGCTCAAGGTGGCCAAGACAGAACCCTATACTGGAATTCTCACCGAGGGACCTGAGTTTGAGACCTTTTACAGCTTTGGCAGTGTAACGGGGGTTGACAACATCGACGCCATCATAGCCGCGGACCGGCTGGCCGATGAATTAGGACTGGATAGTATCTCCTCAGGGGTTGCCATCGCCTTTGCCATGGAGTTGTACGAAAAAGGGATATTAACCAAGGACGATACGGGAGGGCTTGATTTGCGTTTCGGCAATGATGAGGCCATGATGACGCTCCTTAGGCTGATGGCCTATCGCGAAGGGATCGGTGATTTGCTTACAGACGGCACAAAGGAGGCGGCTAACAAGATCGGCAAGGGCGCTGAGAAGTATGCCATGCATGTGAAGGGTCTTGAACTGCCCGCCTATGACGTGCGGGGAGCCAAAGGCCATGGTTTGAACTATGCTACCAGCTACACGGGTGCCGATCATAACAGGGGCTATTGTTTTCAAGAGATCTTTGGCGATCCTATCCCCTTTGAGGTGGACAGATTTGCGGTTGAAAGGAAAGGCGAACTGACCAAGTGGAATCAGGATATAAGAACGGCCACTGCCGATTGTCCCACCATGTGCGTGTTCCTGCTCGACATGGCCGTTCCCGCGATTGCGGCCCAAAATACTGCTGATCTTATGGAGGCGGTTACCGGGCTTCAATACACCGCTGATGAGGTTCAGCAGGTGGGTGAACGGATCAATAATCTGGCCAAGGCCTTTAACGTCCAGGCGGGATTCACCCGGGACGATGACACCCTTCCGGAACGCTTGATGACCGAACCCTTGAAGGGTGGGGCATCCAAAGGCCAGCTCATCAGCCCAGCAGACCTGAAGCTGATGCTGGATGAGTATTACGAAGCAAGAGGCTGGGATGTCAACACGGGTATTCCAACCAAGGAGAAACTCCAGGAACTGGGCCTCGAATATGTGGCCAAGGACTTGGCATGACAGTGAACACACGCTTGTCTAAAAACGATTTCACCACAGAGCCACCCGCCGTCGCTATCCCGCCGGTGGCGGACCAGCTATGGCGCGGCAGGCAGAGATCACAGAGGCAAACTTAAGTCGACAGGATGGGAATCTACCACAGACCCACAAAGACTAGCACAGACTTTGGATCCTGTTTTGCTTCAAATGCCCGAACAGCGGGCTTCAATTATGTGGGATGTAATTGAATACAGGGAGTAGGCCGAATGCAAAAGAATAAACGAGTTTATTCTAACACATTCGACCTGCTCCCATAATTTTAAACAAAACCCATTTAGCCATTCTCCAGAAACTTACTAGAGTACAATAGATAAATTGGGAAACTATGGTAACTGCGCAAGCCACTGGTAAGCAGGAGCGATCAGTATCTGCTGGTCTGCGTTGGGCTGCAGTCGGTAACCTTCGCTTTCATTGATAAGTTGTATCGCCGGTTTTTTCAATACGCTCTGAAACTTCTTGAGGACTGAAGAGGGCTGTTCATCTGCAAGTTTGGCCTCTATCAAAAGAAACGGCTCACCCTCCTCTGCAATAAGAAAATCCACCTCCTGCTGTTCCTTGTTCTTAATAAAGTGTAGTGAGAATGTACCGTATCCCACATCATTCCACGCCTTGACCCCTCGCCATAATTCCAAGGCCACCATATTTTCAAACCGGGCTGCCGGATCCTTTATCCGGGGTGAATCCCAGAGATATACTTTGCGTTCTTTTTGGATTGACCGCGAGATTCTTCGGGTCCATGGGCCTATGCTGAAAGTCAGGAAAAATCTTTCAAATACCGACAACCAATTTTTGACAGAATTGTAGGATACTTTCAGATCGCGCGCTAACGAAGGAACGGAGATAGGACTTCCCACTTTAGAAGGCAGCAAAAAGTACAATGTTTCCAAATCCACAACAGATTTTATCCCGGTCAGATCACGGATATCTTCACGAATCAATTGCTGGGAGTATGTGTTCGACCATCGCCGATAAGTCGTCTTTCGAGCTGCCAAGTATGGCTCAGGAAATCCGCTCATTTGAGATAGCCCTGCCCATATTTCTTTGCGCTTGTTTGCATTCTCCATCGTTATATGAAGTGGATCATTCAGAAACTCTTCAATCTTCCTGTTGCTTTCCCCCAGCTCGGCGATACTGAAGGGCCATAGGTGAAAGAGGAAATAGCGCCCTGCGAGCGAATCACCGCCTTTTTTATAGAGGTCTAACCTCCCACTTCCTGAGACGAGAAATTGGTATTGGTCGTGAAACTGGTCGTAGACACCTTTAAGGTAGTTTTTCCAGTCCTTGTATTTGTGTATTTCGTCAAAAACTATGAGTGGGGTTGATTGATCTTTCCGCACAACGCCTTCGAAATAGTTGGGATTTTCCATGAAGTTGGCCCTGTGTTCAGCAATATCCCAGTTGAAATAAAGATTATTTGCGAAAGATCGGGAAATAATTTGGGCGAGTGTTGTCTTGCCTACCTGCCGAGGCCCAACGAGGAAAATCATGCTTTTATCATCGGCAAGTTCCTCCCAGATTTTGACGTATAGATCTCTATTTTCCATGTTGACTATTATTCATAATAATGAAAAATAGTCAAGCCTATTTTGAAATAAAGTGAAAAATAGTCAGAAGTTCCACTGCAGCAAATTGCGGAAATCCAATACAAAAAGATTTTTCCACTCACAAACATAAAGGGATGCAGAAGGAGGACTTAAAATGATGGAGAGTTCTTCTATCCTTATTAGGCTGCCCCGCGCGGGAGCACGGGGCGGCTTCACTTCTCACGGCTTGACAATATTTCCGATAAAAGCTAATTCAAAAAACGGAAGCATCTCCCGTTTATGTCGGGCGTAACGATTAAAATACATAGAATGAGGTAATCTCATGGGACGAGTAATGGATTTTTTGAAGACCACGGCATTCGGAGGCCTATTCGTGCTGCTGCCGGTGCTACTCCTTTATTTGATCATTGCCGAGGCTTTGGATCTGGTCGTCGCTCTGGCGACACCCATTGCCGACCTTTTTCCGAAAGGGACTTTCGATCAGATCAACTCCAATGTGCTGCTTGGGCTTATCCTGATTTTGGTCGTCTCGTTCCTGATCGGACTTGCTTTGCGTTCTATTACCGGACGGGGCATCAAGGACTGGATCGAACGGAAAGCCCTTGGCCGTCTGCCCGCCTATGGTGCTCTAAAGAACCTCACGACTGCATTTGCGGAAGCAAAGGAGAAGGACAAATTCAGACCGGCGGTATTGCGTTCCGGGACTGGACAGAAAGAGATCGTATACGTCATCGAAGATCATGGCGATGGGCAACTGACGGTCCTGGTGCCCTGGTCACCAACGGCCTTTGCCGGCTCCATAAAAATTGTGGAGGAGGAGCTGGTTGAGCTCATGGACGCGAATCTGGGTGACGTGAGTCGTGCCTTGAGCTATTGGGGCGTAGGGATCCGTGAGCTACTTGGAAAAGGGGGTTCAGGGGTCGACACACCAAAGGGTCAATAAAAGAGACTGATATTTTCTCATAGATGAGATTATCCCTAAGTTTCCGGCAGGTCGAGCAAAAAGCGCCACACCGGTATGATCTTTATCTTTTTTTTATTAGCGATTTCGATCTCACCTTCTTCATTCCGTGTTACAATCGTTCCGGACTTAAGACCCAGCTCGACCATGGCTTTGCTCAAAGCCGCGACTTCCCGCTTCCTCGTCAAAGGTTCGAGCAATGATTCGCAGACTTGTACCAGTAGGCGTGATCGACCCCGCATCTGCACGACGAAGTCAACCTCGAGACCGCCTTTGGACTTGTAGTAATAGATGTTAGATGAAATGCGCCGAAGCGCCGTGAATATGAGGTTTTCAAGCAAATGCCCGGCGTTTACGAGGATGCCCGAGGCAACCGAGGTGACAAGGGCATGGTCGACACAGAATATCTTCTTCGGATTGGTCTTACTTCGGGCAAGAGACGCGTCGAATATCCGGACGGTGAAGAGAAAATAGGCATCCTCGAACCATTCCAGGTAATCCGACACAGCCGACTTGGGAGCCTTGTGACCCAGAGATTTCAGGTAGCCTGTAAGATTGTTAATGGAATAGAGCGAAGCCGTATTGTCTATAAGTCGGTGCGCAAGGTCCGTTACAGCCTTGGGATGAGAAACGTCATGTCGCTCGACAAGGTCCCGGAACAGGACAGCGTGAAAATATTCCTGATGAATTTTAATGCGCATGTGCCTATCGAGGCCGGCGACTTCTGGGAAGCCTCCGGTTTCCCAAAACTCTTCGAAAGCCTTCTGGACGGTAAGCCGCTTCTTTGTCGATAACGGACCGGCCCAATCTATCCCTTTGTAATCCAGAAACTCTTTGAACGAAAATGGGAATATCTCCCAAGACAACGCCCGGCCGCGCATCTGTGTGGCGATTTCTCTCGAAAGCATCTGCGCCGAAGAGCCGGTGAGGTAGACTTCGCACTGTTCGGTCCGCATCATGCGGTCCACGAAAGGTTCCCACCCTTCGACGGACTGGATTTCATCGAAAAAGCAGTAGACTGTCTCGGTGTTTTTTTTCTCCGGAAAGAGGGAATAATAGGCCTCGGAAATTAGACCGAGGCCTTCCTGCTTCAGATTGTGGAGACGGTCGTCAAAGAAGTTCAGGTACAGGATATTTCTGCGGTTTACGCCCTCATTCAAAAGCCGGTCTATGACTTGGAAAAGATAGGTCGATTTTCCACTGCGGCGCACACCGATGCAGACGGTGGCCTTATTGGCAACAGTCTCGATTTTCAAGTGCCGAGGCACGCCTGTTTCCAGTTGGACCTCCTGAAAATCCAGGATAATCGATTTTAGGGTTTCTATCATGGCGTCATTCTGGTAATAAATATTTCCAGTTAGCGTGTAATCTGGTAAAAATTATAGCCAGATAGGCCTGGAACTGTCAAGTGAAATTCTTAGGCTTAAGAAGATCATGATCTTTTAGGCCGTGCTCCGATCTTTCATCTTGGTCTCATTCTGCGACGTAGAAATGGGGATGGATCCATAACAGGTTAAAGTCATTTGTATATTCTGGATTCCGGATTTTGACCGCCTTTGGAGGGCTCGTCCACCTTCAGTGAACTCGTCCGGAATGACGGGTTCCTGGTATTATGACACAGTCTCTCTGGTCTGGTCTATTCGGAATGGATAGCCTTTTCTTGAAGGCGACTCATTGATATTGACAGAGGCTTTATTTATATGATCAGATTTATCGACAGAGAAAAACACGATTTCAGAAAGAAAATCTATTCTGAGGATATAGACAATGAATGATCAAAAATTCACGGAAGAAAACGTATTGAAGAAATTGTTGGTTGGCGCGTTGCTCCTTGCGGTATGGGGCATCGTTATGGCTATTGCATCCGACTCAAGCGTCATCTTGCTGGATGGCATGTTTAATCTGATATCCGCCATCATGTCCTTTTTTTCCATAGAAATACTGAGACTCGTTTCCGGGAAAGAGACCCGTGAATATCCTTTGGGATATTTTGCCTTCGAATCGTTGTTCGTTCTCATAAAAGGGGCCTCGATCATGATTTTACTTCTCATGGCCTTATACTCGGCCATAAAGAAATTGGTCACCGGAGGGGGTGAACCGGCACTGGGGTTGATGACGGTCTATGTGGTCCTCGCAGTCTTGGGATGTCTTGTACTTTATATCCTAGCAAGAAGGGGCTTCAAGAAGACAGGGTCGGAAATATTGGAGGCTGAAAAACAATCCTGGTTTATTAACATGGTGGTCAGCGCCGCTATCGGTGTCGCGTTTGGCGTGACCATGCTCCTGCAACAAACATCCTTAGGATGGATTGCAAAGTATGTGGACCAGATCCTGGTCATCATTTTCAGCATTGTTTTTTTCAAAGATCCGATCATCTTGATGAAAAACGGTCTCAAAGAACTGCTCTTGGCTGCACCTCAGCGAGAGTATGCGGCACCCTTTGAAGATAAGATCCTTCCTTTAAAGGATGAGCTCGGTGCTAAGAAGCTGTCTATAGAAATAATAAAGACCGGTCGAAGGATCTGGTTGACGGTCAAAGTAGACCCGAAGGAAAAGACGATCAATGTGGACGAGTTTGTGAAGGTTAGAGAAAAAATAAGCGCGATAGCCCAAAAAGTCTATGAGAATACACAGACGGAAGTGATATTAGAAAGAGCATAACGACAAGTCACATGCAGACCCGGGGAAGTTTGTGCTCCCGTCGGATGTCCATAAGTTCGTTCAGGGCCTTGCGCATTGTTTCTTCCGCCTGAGATTCGCTCTCGATGTCCCAGTCCTTCTCCACAATAGTCGGGAAGAGATTTTGCGCCTTGGCCTCTTCGCCTTGATCAGCATAACTCAAGACCTCCAGCCACAATCCGGCCAAAGCAAAGTCGGGGTTTTTCGACTGCTTGGCGTTGGTTGCCTGGCTCAAGGATACATCGTGGTGACACTCCGCAAGCGGCACGAGGCCGTCGAAAGAGTCTTTGCCGATCTCTTTTCGTAACGCCGAAACGCCGGCCGCGCGCTGTTTCCGTACCCTTTGATCCACTTGGCTGTCCGCCGCGCCTCCATGTACAGCGTCCCGTGCTGCGCGATCCACAGGGTTACCACCAAAAACCAGGGCACTGATAAGACCACCCATGGCGCCTGCTACGGCATCGGTCGTTGCCCCTCGCGTAGCACCCTTAGACGAGTAATTGTCACCGGCGCAACCGGCCATCTGAAATAGGATCCATAATGCTGCAAGAACCACCGATATTTTCTGAAAATAATGAATATCTATCTTGAACATAGGGGCCTCCCTAAGTTCTTTGGGTGTCATTGGAAGTGAAATGTTTCAGGAACAGGACTTAGATGGCCCCGAAGTATAGGGAGTTTCCTATAGTGTGTCAATCAGAAGGCCCGAGGTTCCTGGGGCGAGGCGCGCCAGGTTTCTTGTAGACGGTCGAACCAGCGAATTTGGTTCGATCAATCCCGTTTTTTTATCTCGCAGAGCAGGGCCTTGTACACCGGAAAACCCGAAATCGGATCGCGATTCTCGAAATCGGTCACAATGTTGGCGTTTGCTTCTCGCCATTCCTCGGCCTGAATGGGACTCCCCCCACCTGCGTTTAATTCCACCTGTCCGGTCATCACGTCATCGGTCACTTTGGCCCAGACCCCGACTCTCCCCCGCGGCGACTCGACCCAGACTTTGTCCTGGTTTGCAATCCCCCGTGCTTCCGCATCCAAAGGATTGATGAGGACTTGCGGTTTCGGTTGCAGCTTCAACAGCCCGGGAATGTTCAGATGTTGAGATCGAAAGGCAGATTGGAGCCTCGCCCCGGTATTCAGCACGAGGGGGTATTCTTTATAAAGCTCGGGGCTCCCTAGCGGGCCTTCAATCGGCTCCACGTAAACGGGCAGACCATCATAGCCATATTTCTCCAGCACGCTCGATACCAGTTCTAGCTTGCCGGAAGGGGTGTTGAAACCAGGTTTACCTTTCGACCGCAGGAGCCCCTTGGCATATTTACGGTATTCCTGTTGACCGGCATCGTAAGACACACCCTCCGGATGTGCCTTAAGATCCTCTAAGGAGACCGGACCGTCCTTGAAAACAAAGCTTATGAGTTCTTCCTCCGTCGATGGAAATAAATCCCCATAACCGAGTCGATCGGCCAATGCCGTCAGAAATTGGAAACCCGACTTGGTGTCACCAACAGGCTCGATAACCTTTTGCCTTAACTGACAATATCCTCCCGGATACTTTTGGTACCCCAGATTTTCAAAATTGGTGGTGCCAGGAAGCACGATGTCCGCGTACATCCCATCAGCCGTCATAAATCGGTCAAATGTCACCATAAAATCAAGCTTCTTGAAGCATTTTTTCCAAATATCCGGATTAGGAAGGCTGGTCAGAAGAGAGGACCCGACGACAATGAGGCCCTTTAGGGGATAAGGATCACCCTCGAGGATCGCTCTGGGAGCTTCCATGAATTGGGCCGACTTGAGCAGATCACAAAACAAGGGGTATTTGTCGGCACCGATGGGCTTCACACCTTCCGGCGGGTCCAGGTTGACGCGGTTGAACCGGACCGGATTGCGTGGTCTGAACACGAGCCCACCCGGAACGTCGATGTTTCCGGTTATGGCCCAAAGGCAGAGTGCGGCCCGAATGTTCTGAACCCCGCTATTCGTATATTCGAGACCGGTGTACATGTACATGGAGGCGCCTTTGGCGCCGGCTATGGATCGGGCCAATTCTGCGATGGTCTCCTTGGGAACCCGGGTGATCTCTTCCGCGGCCTCCGGGGGGAACTGTTTTACATATTGTCGAAGCTCTTCAAAACCCACTGTCCAGTCCTGCACGAATGCCTCGTCGTAGAGCTGTTCGTTGATGATGACGTTCATCATACTCAAAGCAAGGGCCCCGTCCGTCCCTGGTCGCACACCAATCCACTGATCGGCCTTCTTGGCTATATCCGAGCGCATGTGATCGATGACAACCACCTTGGCCCCCCGTTTTTTAGCGTCGAGGATCTTCTTTATATTGTCGGGTGGTGAGTCGGTGGGAGGATTCGCACCCCAGATGACGACCAAATCCGTGTTGGCAAAGTCAGAGTAGGTTATGGCTATGTCAGCGCCGATAGTCGTGATCGCAGCAAGGAGACCATAAGAAACGCGGCAGACCGCAGAAACCCCTGAGGCATTGGGTGACCCAAAGGGGAAAAGGAATCCGGAGGTCCCTTGGATATAGACGCCGCGGGGGCCGAATATGTCCATTGTCGTTGGGTCGAAACTGCCTCTACCAAAGTAGGCCGTCACGGCTTCCGGGCCGTACTCCTGCTTGATCTTTTGTAACGCCTCAGCGATAAGGTCCAATGCCTCGTCCCAACTGATGGGCTCAAATTTCCCCTCACCCCTTTCACCCACCCGGCGAAGAGGGGACTTCAGGCGGTCATTGGAATAGACGATTTCCTTGGCATGGAGTCCGCGCACGCACACGACGCCCATGGGATGGCCCTTGATGGGAGATATCTTCTCAATTTTTCCATCGACCAACGCGACGTTCACACCACAGCCTCCGGGGCATATACCGCATATGCTGGTCACCGTTTCCCTCTGGGGTTCGCTATGTTCAGTAGTCATGATCTTATCCCTCTCATTAAAAGATTAGGTATTATAGGCTTCCAGATAAAGATTTTGGACTGCGTTATCGGTCGGAATCCTCGACAACGTACTTATCAGTACGCCTTACTCGGATTCCTCCCTCTGGCCTTGCCAAAACCATTATCTGAAAGCCTATAGTATCCAGGTGGGCTCTTGAACGGCCCGGTCACCAGACTTCACTCCGGATGAGTGCGGCGTCAGCTTCGTCTGCTCGCCTATGTACCCGTTCATCATCCAGCGTGATGATGGAATTGATAAGAATTGCCTTTTTCAGTGTACGAATATATAAAGGATAAGCTTGTGGGTCAATAGAAAAGCAAATGTAATCTGTGGGCCTGGGAGGCGGGCAACCAGGCACAGCGAAAGGATGACTTCGAATGAAAGGTCCGGTCGGAGTCCTACATAGTGCTTCGATGAAGCAGGTGGGAATGGTGCTGGGAAGATCCTGGTTTGGTCTTTTAGCTATCCTGTATATTACTTTGTTCGGAGTTATTCCTTTTGTATTGGCCTATGATGTCAACGAAAAACTATCGATTGGAGGCGTGGTGGCGGGTGTTTACCAATATCAAGATCTGAGCGACAACAGTGTCGCAGAGGATGGTGGTCGGGGCGCTTTGGTTTTCCAGCCCGCAGCCATGTTCACCCCTACTGAGAAAGACGTCCTTTTCACCAAATTTGGTTTTGCAGAGGCTAACGCCCTGAGAAAAGTCTCGCCTTTCTTCCTTGACCCCTGGGCCGCTGACCTGGAGGAGGACGTCAGAAACATCAACGGTAGAAACAGAGATTACCTGTTGACGGCCTGGTACAAACATACTTTCGAGCTGCCTCAGGATAGCACTATCGGTCTCACAGGGGGTATTATCGACTCTACGGACTACCTCGATCAAAACGCCTATATGGGGAGCGAATACACCCAGTTTATGAACCAGGCCTTTGTCCAGGCCGCCAATGCCTTCCTGCCCTCATACGATTGGGGTGGGGCTGTAGAATTCGAGTCAGGCAATTTGGTTATTAGGGGCGTAGGCATGGCAATCGGCGAAAATAATGACGGTATCGCCAATAATTTCTATGGCATGATGGTAAGCCACTGGTTTGATGCAAAATGGGGAAAAGCGAAATACAGTATTGGGGCAAATATTACAACAGAGGATTTTTTAAGTCCTGACGGCACAAGCAAAGAAAGGCGCAAAATCTTCATCTTTAACTATGACCAGCAATTTGGGGACACCTTTGGGGGCTTTATGAGGATGTTTCGTGGGAGCGATGAAGCGGCCGTTACGTAT
>JAQYVK010000066.1 GCA_030145585.1 Desulfatiglandales bacterium
AATTCCTGATGCTTCATTTTCTGTGCTTCCAAACCGGGGTAACTTTGTTCCGCCATGTGCTTCTCTTCAACCGAGAAATGGTAATCGGCATACTCGGAGAGAAACTCAAGCGTCTTTGAGATCTCACGTTCACCGATGTTGGCTTCAATAGCAACAGATACATCATTTAACCTTTTGATTAAAGCCTTATGCTGTTCGTCAATCAGCTGTATACCAATCGACAAGCTCTTATCCCACTCTATTTTTTCCATATGTTACATCTCCTGAAGGATTTGTTTTTATTATTAAGAATTGCTTTTCTGCCACATCCCTTGCATCTGAATCCCATCATTATACCAGAAGTGGTTTCAAAACTATCAATCAGGTTTTGAAACCACTTCTAAGTACCGTAACAAATGAACTGGCTGAAGACAAGCCCAGATCATTCATTAGTAGGGCCATAGAGAGGGTGTGGTTATGGTTGAGAGCTGATTCCGGTCAAGACACCCTATGGACTTCGAAGCGCACAGCCCCCTCTTCGACCATCCTTTTTATGGTTCTCTGCCGCTGGGAAAGCTGAGAGCCTGCTGCCTTAAACTCAATCAGTACAACAGCGTCCTCCGTGAACTGGACACCATCAATGGGCGTGCCCAAGAATCTGAAGTCGTGTGGATCATATGGATAGGATTCCAAGAAAGGCATGAACTGCTCGGTCAACTTGCCGTAGCGAATCGACTGAGAGCGTTTCTGTTTGTCGAGTTCTGTAATGGAGACAGATTTCTCAGCAAGCTTCTGCCTCGAGTAGCGTAGAAGCAGGAAAAGTATGAT
The DNA here is from genome assembly GCA_030145585.1 of Desulfatiglandales bacterium. Lineage (GTDB taxonomy): Bacteria > Desulfobacterota > DSM-4660 > Desulfatiglandales > HGW-15 > JAQYVK01. The sequence continues at coordinate 808 of JAQYVK010000066.1, forward strand.
ACAAACCACGAATAAAAAGAGTATTATCCATCCTTCAAGTTGCATATTCCAACCTCACGGCCGATTTTTCTTATGTGTGAATTTGGTCCCTAATTTCTTTGGTCCAAATGGAATCTTAACGGAAATTTTGGAAAGAGCATGTGCCTTTCTGAAAGAACGGGGGATCAGGGTTTTAATGAAGGGACCTTTTTTATGCAGCGAAATCCAAGCCAGTGTGCTCCGTTGGTGGTGTCTTCGGGAGTCCAACGACAAGTGATCCTTACAAAGGTAGCAGAACCTAGAAAACATCCTCCTCTCATGGGCAGATGATCCTCTACCCATTGACCTTCGCACATTTCCCACACATTGCCGCACATATCGTAGCACCCGTATGGGCTCACCCCTTTGTCGAAGGTGCCGATTTCCGAGGTTCTCTCTATGCCGTATTCTCTCGAATTGCATCCGTCAGGGATAAATTCATGGCCCCACGCCCAGAGGCGACCATCTGTTCCGCGTCCCGCTTTCTCCCATTCAGCCTCGGTCGGCAAAGCTTTGCCCGCCCAACCGGCATAGGCCCTTGCATCGTCCCATCCGACAAAAACAACGGGCTGCATGGGCTTCCCCCATGAAGGGTGATCCCACAGCCATGGCTCCCTGTGGCCGGTGTCATCAACGAATTTACGATATTGGAAATTAGTCACCGGGTATCGATCGATGAAGTAGGACTCAAGGGTCAAGTCCTGAGTCGGCGTTTCCGTGACAAAAATGGGATTCTCTCTTTGATCCAGCATGAGGATCTGAAGAAGTTCTTCCTGGGTTATTCCCATGGTAAATGGGCCCTCCGGCACCAACACCATCTCAGCCCCGTCAATGGGTGAGATAAGGTTGTCTGGTATGGGGCCGGAACCCAACTCACTGCCGATATCCCATTTATTGTTCATGATAGGACACTCCAATGAAGAGAAACTCTTAAAGGAAAGGGGATTGGGATACTTCTGCTCTCCAGTTGGAAGAGACTTTTTTGCTGAAGGTCTCCTTCAGCCGGACAGCGGCCGTCCTTTTCGGACGGCAGACGAAGCCCTGACCTTCGGTCGGGGTATGTCACTCTCCATTGGGATGGAGACTTACGGCCATAAATCGGCCTTTCCTATAAATCTTGGCCTTCACGGTGGTCTTGCCCTTTTCCAGGGCAAGTCTTACTGAGGTGACATCATCAGCAGGTCCCTCGTCCACCGCAACAAAGATGTCGCCTCTTTCCAGACCGTCCTGTTCGGCAGGGCTCCCTTGCCGGACATCGGAGACCAGGGTTCCCTCTGTCGAATCAAAGGAAAAGGCTTGGGACAATGACGGGGTAAGATTTTGAAGGGTTAAGCCGTAATGTTCCTCGATCTTTTTTTCTTCAGCAAGGGGCATGGCTTTGTCTTTAAACAAATCCCTTGAAACAAATAAGGGGGCCTTGAACTTTAGCGCCACAACGATCGAATCGCTCGGTCTGGCATCGATCTCAGTGAAGGTTCCTGCCACCTCCATCCGGATCTTCGCATAGTAAATGTTTTCCTTGAGTTGGGTGATGACGATTTGATGGATCGTGGCATGGGTTTTCTGGATAATCCTCTCGAGCAGGTCGTGTGTGAGTGGACGTCGGTGCTTGATACCTTCCATTTCCGAATGGATGGCATTGGCCTCAAAACTGTCGATCCAAATGGGCAGAGCACGCTCCTCGACGGAGTCAGCGAGTATGACCACGGGGTGTTGACTGACCGGATCCAGAATGAGCCGGTAGACTGTTACAGGGAGGAGTTTGCTCTTTTCGGAACCAGGTGACAGATCCATCCCTGCTCCCGCTTCCCCGAGAGGGTTAATAAAGGCAGCGAAACAGAGTCCGATTGTGACGATCAATCCCAGGGTTTTCAACTTACCAAAAACGCCCATGACGTCATGCCTCCTTTCAATGAATGACACTATGCATGATTTTGACCAGCGTAGCTTAAGAATAATAGATTCCATCAAATATTGCTACTGATTGAGGGATTTTTTGGGGTAATTCTTATTCAGCCTATTGGAATCTTACCATTTTTCATTCATAGTTCAAGTGGAAGATCACCCGGAAAAAGTCCTGCTTAAAATAAATAAAGTAACTGTTTAATATCTTTAGTATTTTTGTTGTAATCCTTGGGGAACTTTTTGAATCAAAACATGCTTTAGGCTATGAGAGGTTGTCGGAGGGATGAATAGGGCCCCTAGATGATGGCAGCGTTTCATGAATTGACGCAGATGGCACTTTTCCATATACTTTTTTATGCGACTTCGACAGAATGAATGGTGAGCCGGGATCTCGTCATAAATCAGGAAGGGGACAAAACACTATGAAAGATAAGATTCTTTCCGATCAAAAAAACCCATCTTCTCCTAAAGAGATAGAGATCGGCATGAATACCGATGTTTCCATCCCTTCCAACCAGGCCGTAAAGATCACTTATTCAAAAGATTTTTTCGAAAATCATGGTCTTTTCAGGTGGGTGTCTGAATTTAAACTGGGCACCGCGGGATACAGAGACACCATTAATCTGACCGATTTATACAAAACGGACGCCCCCTATAACGCCCATACCATTATGATGATTGCTGAGGCTATGGCAAGGATATATGAAAGAAGAGGGTATGGTTCCATCCATTTAGGTGGGGAAGTTCGCAAGTTCACCCGGGAGATTATCCAACTTATAAGCAGAATTTTCGCGGCTCACCGCATAAGTGTGCATCTCCATTCTGATAAGGGAACCACGCCCATATGGGCATCTTCTTTCGGTGTGTTCTATAATGAATTGGACGGCGGCGCCAACGTTACTGCGAGCCACTCTCAAAACTTTAAACAGGGTTTTAAGCCAATAGACGAAAAGGGCATGCAACTTCTCAGTATGGCAGATGAGATCAGAGATGAGGTAAAAAAAATTGGAGAAGAAGCCATGGCCGGCCGCTACTCGATTAACCTCAGTGCAGATCCATCCCCAAATATAAAGAAAGATTTTCATTATCTCGATGCTTACGCCGACTATCTTAAAGACATCGTCCCTGAAGAGGCATTCTTACTGATAAAAAGGGCCCAGGAAGCCGGCATGAAGGTGGGGGTTTCAACAATGGGAGGGAGTATGCATGAAAACTCCGTGCCCATATTTAAGCATTTTGGGATCAGTGCAGGAACCGATGGCATGATCCAGTATGTCCACTGGGAAAAGAGGGATGATTTCCACAGGGTGGGGGAAATCGATGGTGAAAATTATGGATGCGATCCGGCAAAACCGATCATTTACCGAAATATCGGTCTGAAGGAAAAACTCCTTACAGGGGAAATCGATTTCGGGTTCATATGGGATCCGGACGGTGATCGCTACAATATGGTTACCGTGGCTGATGCAACCATAGCCTCTAAAGCAGAGGAAATCGGCTTGGAAGTGGAAAAGATGCAAGGCATGGACAGGTGTATCGTCTACTTCAAGCCAAATCAGATTTACTTTATCAACACCGCCCTGAAGTTAGAAATGATTGCCCGGAGCGGCGAACTCTTTCAATATGACTGGGTGATCAGTACCACCTATCCAACTTCAAAATCCATTGGTGAACTTACCGAAATATTTAACCGAAGATATGCAAACGAATTTGCCAAGCATGGAACCAAACTACGTCTGTTTAGGACACCCGTAGGGTTTAAGCATTTGGGTAACATGGTGAGCACGATCGAACGTCAATTGAGTGAAGGCAAAGGCGAGGTTATGCTGGAAGATACAACCGGTGAGGAGATCAGCCTTGGTAGAAAACCGCGAATCCTTATCTTGGCGGAAGAATCGGGTGGTGCGGCCATGGGGGGGACGGAGTGGATAAGGAGCAAGAACGGCAAGAGAGAAAGCCTGTCGATGAAAGAAAAGGACGGCATGCAGATTGCCCTGATGAACCTGAGTATCATGGGGAAACTATTTATTGAAAGGAAATCATACACGCAGCTCTATATCGAGAAAATCGAGGAGTATGACATTCAATACCGGTATTACTATAGGATTGATAAGAAACTTTTTGATGAGTCCCTCACCGGGAAGGCCAGGGGGGATGCCAGAGAAATAGGAAACCGGGCCAAAGATTTCATGGTGGAGACTTTCAAGTCCCTTACAGAAGGAAAAACCATGGGTCAGGTCAGTAGGGAACTCCGAAAAATGACCGGTAATCAAATCCCCATCCCGGAAGTAAAGCGGATTTTTTGGGCCGGGGACGGGACATATATAGATTTTGGGAAATTCTGGTTTGAGTTGAGGGCCTCGGGAACGGATGCGGTCCTTCGATTCTATATCGAGGGCAAGGAGAAAGAGGTCCTCGAAGCGGTCAATAACGCTTTTGTTGGCATTGCAGATGAAAAAATCATGGCTTTGTCAAGCCGCCGAGATTGAAGTGTCTCTGGGCTGTCCGTCACCAGAATGTCCCGCCCGTTAGGGCGGGGAGAACCTTTGTGCTTTGCAAGAGACTGAGTGGCGAAGGAGGGCTTAAGGCTATGGAGAGTTACGCCATCCTTGTCAGGCTTCCCCGCGTGGGAAGGCGGGGAAGCTCCACTTTGGACCTTGAAAAATAAGTTGCCCTCTGGTAGCTTTTCCAAAACTTGTTAAAAGAAGAGGCCGATGAAGGGAGATAGTGATGAGTAGGAAAGAGATTAAACAGGGATATACCTTCGATGATCTTATCCTAATACCGGATAAGTCTTCTGTCTTGCCCGCCGAAGTTAATGTGAAAACGCGGCTGTCAAAGCATATCACCCTGAATACACCGATCGTCAGCGCTGCCATGGATACGGTGACAGAATCGGAGACCGCTATAACTATGGCGAGACAGGGCGGTTTGGGTTTTATCCATAAGAATATGAGCATAGAACGACAGGCATTGGAGGTGGAGAAAGTAAAAAAATCAGAGAGCGGGATGATTGTCGACCCTATCTGCATCGAGCCGGGACAAAAGCTTTCAGATGTCCAGGAAATCATGAGAAAAAACAGGATCTCGGGGGTCCCGGTCGTCAAGGATGGCAACCTTGTTGGGATCATCACCAATAGGGATCTTAGATTTGAGACCAATTTTGACCAACCGGTGGAGGCGGTGATGACCAAGGAAAACCTGGCCACCGCGAGGATGGGAATCACCCTGGAAGAATCCAAGGCCATCCTTCATGAGAGAAGGATCGAGAAGCTACTCGTAGTGGATCATGATGGAAAGTTGATCGGCCTGATAACGATAAAGGATATTGAGAAGATAAAGAAATATCCGGATTCCTGTAAAGATGAACTGGGTCGATTGAGGGTGGGGGCAGCCGTGGGTGTCGGTCAGGAAGCAGAGGAGAGAATTGCCCGACTCATTGCCGCCAATGTGGATGTGGTGGTCATCGATACGGCCCATGGCCATTCGGAGGGTGTTCTTCAGGCCGTTAAAAATACCAGAAAAAAATATCCTGATCTGGAATTGATCGCGGGAAACGTTGCAACGAAGGAGGGTACCAGAAGCTTGATCGATGGGGGCGTGGATGGGGTTAAAGTGGGCGTGGGCCCGGGGTCTATATGCACAACGAGGGTTGTCGCAGGGATCGGGGTCCCCCAGATGACGGCCATTATGGATTGTGCCGAAGAGGCGATGAAGGCGGGGATACCCGTGGTTGCGGACGGTGGGATCAAGTATTCCGGGGATATTACCAAAGCCTTTGCCGCTGGCGCTGATTCCATCATGATAGGAAGTCTCTTTGCCGGCACGGAGGAGAGTCCTGGCGAAACCATCCTTTTCCAGGGGAGAACCTACAAGGTTTACAGGGGTATGGGATCTATCGAGGCGATGAAGGAGGGGAGTAAGGATCGCTATTTTCAAAGTGAAATCGAGCTTGAGGACGAATTGGTCCCGGAAGGAATCGTTGGCCGGGTGCCTTATCGGGGCCAACTGGCAAAGACCGTCTACCAGCTTGTGGGGGGCCTGAGAGCCGGTATGGGATATCTGGGTTGCCGGGATATCAACGAACTCAAGGAAAAGGGAAGATTCATACAAGTTACGGCCGCCGGGTTGAGAGAGAGTCATGTCCATGACGTGATTATTATCAAAGAGGCACCGAATTACAGGTTAGAATAATGGCGAACAATATTTATGAAGAGAAGATATTGATCCTGGATTTTGGATCTCAATATACCCAGCTGATCGCAAGAAGGGTACGTGAGACCCAGGTCTATTGCGAGATCCATCCATTCAATTTAAGCCTTCAAGACATCAAGGCCTTTTCCCCAAATGGGATTATCCTTTCGGGGGGGCCCTCCAGCATATACGACAGAGATGCACCCATGCCGGACCGTGCTATTCTTGATCTTGATGTACCTATACTAGGGATCTGTTACGGTATGCAATATCTCACCCATATCCTGGGAGGAGAGGTCGCGAAGGCTGAAGACAGAGAGTACGGCCGCGCCGTCATCAAGATCGAAGACATCCGAGATTTGTTCCAGGGCTTTACGCTTCAGGATGAGGAAATGGCCTGGATGAGTCATGGCGACCGAATCGATCGGATGCCGGATGGCTTCTCTCTACTCGCCGGCAGCGTCAACAGTCCTTTTGCCGCGATGGCGGATACCGGGAGAAGAATTTTCGGTGTTCAATTTCACCCTGAAGTAGCGCACACTCCGAAGGGATATAAAATATTAAAAAATTTCCTTTTTAAGATCTGTGGTTGCCGACCTTTGTGGAACATGCGTTCTTTTGTAGAACGAACCATTATGAAATTGAGAGAAGAGATTGGAGATGACCGGATCATTTGCGGGCTCTCTGGTGGCGTCGACTCTTCTGTAACGGCGGTTTTGTTGCACCAGGCCGTCGGATCCCAATTGTCCTGCATCTTCGTGGACAACGCTCTCTTGAGAAGGGGAGAGAGCCAGGAAGTCATGGATCTCTTTCGGGGACACTACAATATGGATTTCCATCTGGTGGACGCCTCCGAACGTTTTCTTCGGCATCTTAAGGGGGTAACAGACCCTGAAGAAAAGAGAAAGATTATTGGGAGAGAATTCATCCGTGTCTTTGAAAAAAAGGCAGGGGAATTGGGGAAGGTAAAATTCCTGGCACAAGGAACTTTGTACCCGGATGTTATTGAAAGCGTTTCCTTTAAAGGACCGTCGGCAACTATCAAGAGTCACCATAATGTGGGTGGGCTTCCGGAAATCATGAAACTGGACCTGATCGAACCCCTCCGAGAATTGTTCAAAGATGAAGTCAGACAGGTCGGGGTCGAGCTTGGTCTCCCGCGGGAACTCGTTATGCGCCAACCTTTTCCAGGCCCTGGTTTGGCCGTCAGAATTTTAGGAGAAATCACCCCTGAAAGGCTGGAGATCTTGAGGTCCGCCGATGTCATCCTCTTGGAAGAGATATGGAAGGCTGATCTTTACGAAAAGGTATGGCAGTCTTTTGCGGTACTGTTGCCCATAAGGACCGTGGGAGTTATGGGTGATTCGAGAACCTACGAAAATGTCGTCGCGATTCGGATTGTTGACAGCCTGGATGCCATGACCGCTGATTGGACCCGGGTTCCCTACGATGTTTTGGCCAGGGTCTCCAATAGGATTATCAACAACGTGAGGGGCGTAAACCGGGTCGTTTACGATATATCGTCCAAACCACCCAGCACGATTGAATGGGAGTAAAATAAACCACCATCCCGAAACGGGATGGCTTTAGGGTTCAAGGGTCCCAGGATTCCAGGGGTCCAGTGGAAGGAGTAGGCAGGCAACCGAAGGAAAGCCTGCCGGAAAGCAATGGGAAGAATGACATGGAACTGGAAAATATCGAAAAATTGATATGGAAAAGCGATAGCAGTTCTTTCACTTGAACCCTCGAATCTTGCCCGCCGTTTTTCTGGCGGGCCGGCCCCTTGAATCCTTTATCGAAATTCAAACTCAAGTCTTCACCTAAAGGCGAAGGTTTTTTCCCATTCCCCGAATAGGACAATAAAAGGACACATTTCAATAAAATACAACCAAAAGATGGATAAAAGAGAGCATTAAAAAATTTTTTGACCTATCTTTCTATACATGATAGAATATTAGAAATATCAATCGAGGTATAACTGTTAACATTAAGGATAATCAATTGTGACCAAGCTACGAATCATGAGTGGAACCAGTAAGGGGCAGACCTTCGATCTGAAGGATGGGATCTACACGATCGGACGTTCCCCTGACAATAATATTCAGGTATTGGACAAGACGGTGTCCCGCAAGCATCTCAAAATTTTCAGGAAGAAGAATGAATATTTTATCGAAGACTTGAAGAGTAGAAACGGTACCTTTGTAAATGGGGCACGTGTACAAGCGGGTGATGAAATTGAGGTAAAAAAAGGCGTTCCACTTGCAGTGGGGCGAATCTTTCTCCATCTCAGCGGAGATTACGAAGAGGAGGGTGTGGTCGACAAAAAGTTACAGGCACTAGATTCGATCGATCTTTCAAAAGAATTGGGAAATGGCAACGCCGAGCTTGTCAAAGACCGACCCATGACTCCTCAAAAAAACATGAGTTTGATCGGTAAGGTCAATGATGTCTTGAGGGAGGCCTTAGGGATAAATGAGATCTTGGAACAAATGTTAAATTATATCCTGGATTTTTTCACAAGAATTGACCGAGGGTTTTTCATACTGTTTGATCAGGAGACCGAGAAAATCAAAGAGGTCATAAAGGTATTTAACCGGGATGAAGATGAGGTTCCTTCACGATACAGCCGGACCATTGTGGATCGGGTGCGACGAGAGAAAAAACCGGTCCTTATGTTAGACACGCTGAATGAGGAGAGCGCAGAAATCTCGGAAAGCATGAAATTAATGAGAATCAAGTCGGTCATGTGTGTCCCTCTGATCAGCAGATCCAAAATCCGTGGCGTCATCTATGTGGACACCGTTAACGAACCAAACGGATTTCGAAAAGATGACCTTTCTCTCCTCACGGCGTTGAGCAGCCCTACGGCCGTTGTCATTGAAAGCGCTATACTGGCTTTAACAAAAGAGAAACCTCAGAAATCCTAATCCTTTCCCACAGGCTTTATATCTCCGGCCGACGGGTCGGTGCCCTCCATCCCACCACCTTTTCGCATCTTTTCCAATTGCTTCGTATACCAGTCTATTTGGCGACAGACCCCACGAATAACTTTCACCTCCCTTGCCCGTAAGGGGAGGCGGGAGAGAAACCGGCGGATGTTGAGCATCCAGTGTTCAGGATTTTGTGGGTCGATAAATCCGATCTTTAGGAAGACATCCTTGAGATGCTTGTACATCCCCTCCAATTCAAACGTGTTTGCCAGTCGAGGGGGGGATTCGAGAGGCTTTGCCGTGCCGGTTATAAAGAGTTCATAGCAGACAATCATCACGGCTTGGGCAAGGTTAAGGGAGGAAAAGCGTGCAGTAGGTATGGTGGCAATGGTGTGGCAATAGCGCAGCTGTTCGTTAGAGAGCCCCCGGTCTTCGGGTCCGAAAAGGATCGCAACCCTGTTATTCTGAGAGATGCCGAGCAGTTCCATGGCCAGGCGCCGCGGATTTGTCATGGCCGGCCGGTGTGCACCCAGTCGGGCCGTTGTCCCCACAACATATTGGAATGGTCCCATAGCCTCAATCAAGTCATCATAAACCTCCATATTTTCAACGAGGTCAATGGAACTACCGGTGGCCGTCTTAAGCACACGTGACAGATCACAATTGCTCGGATTTACCAACACCAACCGCGTGAGACCCATATTGTTCATAGCTCGCGCGACCGAACCAATGTTTTCAGGAATTTGTGCCTCCACCAGGAAGATGGCGATGTGGTCAGGGTTTACGATACTCTCCATACTGATTCATTCAAAAAGGCTGCTTTCCCCGGGCTATGGGATACCGTCGGCCATACCCGAAGGCCTTGGATGTAATTTTAAGACCGGGAGGGGCTTGACGACGCTTGTATTCGTTAATGACCAGCCTCGATAGGACCTCCTTCACCGTATCAGGTTCGTAGCCCAGATTTACGATAGACTCAAAACTGAGATTTTTTATCATGGCAGACTCCAATATTCCATCCAGGATCTCGTAGGGGGGAAGTGTATCCTGATCCGTTTGACCCGGTTTGAGTTCCGCCGATGGGGGTCTTGATATGGTCCGCTCAGGAATGATTTCAGTAGGCTGGTTGATATGTTTCGCCAGACGATAGCACATGGTTTTAGGAATATCCGATATCACTGCCAAGCCCCCACTCATGTCCCCATAAAGGGTGCAATATCCCATAGCTATTTCCGATTTGTTTCCTGTCGAGAGAAGGAGGGCTCCGAATTTATTTGAAAGGGCCATTAACAGGTTTCCCCGTATCCGTGCCTGGATATTCTCTTCGGTTTCATCCTCCTTCAACCCATGGAATACATTTTTAAGGGATTTCTTATAACTTTCATAGACCTGATGGATGGGTATTTCCTCAAACCGGATCCCTAAATTGTTGGCCAGCTTCCCCGCATCCTCTTTGCTCATCTCAGACGTAAAAGGGGAGGGCATACTGACACCTGTGACATGGTCTGCCCCCATCGCTCTTTGGGCAATCACCGCCACAAGCGCTGAATCGATGCCGCCACTGAGCCCTACAAGGACTTTCCTGAATCCGCATTTTAGGCTGTAATCCCTGGTTCCCATGATGAGTCCCTTGAGGACGGATTCCTCTTCGGACGGCCAGGGATCTCTGATTTCATCGTAGACCTTTTCTGTATCCCAGATAAGCAGGTCTGGGGCAAACTCTTCTCCCATGAGGATCAATTTCCCATCCCGATCCACCACCATACTCGCTCCATCAAAAAGCAGGTCGTCATTCCCTCCCACCTGGTTACAATAGATGGTGGGGGTTTTGTGTTTTTTAGCAAGGGTTTTCAATATCTTCAGTCTCAAAGGTCCTTTGTTGACCGTGTAGGGAGAGGCGGATAGGTTAATTAGGATGTCAACGCCACTTTCATGGAGTTGTTTTAAGGGGTCTATGTCATAAATGGGCACCCCCTCGTAATCAGCTACATTCCATATATCCTCGCAGATGGTCACGCCCACCTTTTTGTTCTCCAACTCAAAGACCAGACTCTCTTGCGCGGGCTCAAAATATCGTTTCTCGTCAAAGACATCATAGGCAGGGAGCAGTTTTTTCCCACCTTTTTTTTGAATTCGACCTTCTTTGATGAGGGCGACGCTGTTCAAAAGGGGTTTCCCGGTTTTGCCGGGATTTCTATCCACATAACCACAAAGAAAAGGGATGTCCTTTATCTTTGAGGCCAACCTGTTCAATTGTTTCAAGTTTTCGTCGATGAAGGCGGGTTTTTCAAGGAGGTCCTTGGGCGGATAGCCCACGAGAGACATCTCCGGAAAGATGGCGAGGGTGCAACCGGATGTTTTTGCCCGTTCCGTCGCCTTTTTGATCAAGGAGACATTGTGACGGAAATCACCAATGATTGGATTAATCTGGCATATGGCTATTTTCATGTGGAATGTTCTTGAAATAGGGGTAAAAACTCAAAGAAAAATATTGTATCTGCCAATTAAGAGATGGTTATCTGCGACGTGGCGCAAGGCGGCCGGTTGTAAAGAATAATCTTCACAACCGGCAGGCGCAAGGCACAGGGTGAAGGATTGAATAGCCCTATATGACCTTTGCGGCCTTTTCAATTGCCTTTATGATAACTGGAATCTGTTCGTCCATATGGATATTTATTTGAATGGTGATCGCCCGGGATATCAACGCCGCTGTCTTGGGAAGGTTCAGGTCCTTAAAATCACATCTGGTTTCGCCAGATTCCGCTTTAAAGGGGTAGCCGTTGCGGAGAAGACTCTTTCCCTCGAGCAGGTGTTCCCATTGCTCGTAGTAGTGCCATGGGTTGTCATACCAATAGACAGTGCCTGCGCCTTCGTCCGTCATGACTTGGTTAAAGGCGTTTGCCTTTTCGGACGTGGGAAGTAAAAAAATGATGAAGGTGGCGGCATCTCCCTCAGGATCCGGTATGTTTCTGAAAGTGACCTGGTCGATCCGGGAAAGGGCCTCTTTTATCCGAGCCTTGTTTTCACGTTGACGGGACAGGATGACCTTGTCCAGTTTTCTCAATTGTGCCAACCCCATGGCCCCTTGGAGTTCCATCATACGGTAGTTTACCCCGACAAAGTTTCTCTTTTCGAGCCCCCTCCCTACATTCGGATTGTGGTCATGGCCATGGTCATGGAATTCAGAGGCCTTTACATAGAGATCCTGATCATCTGTGAGGATCATGCCGCCTTCACCGGTGGTCAACGTCTTGACGGCATCAAAGGAGAAGGTTCCCAGTTGACCGAACGTCCCCAATGATTTTCCCTCTATACTGGCCCCACATGACTGTGCGGTATCCTCGAGCACCGGAATATTATGCTGTCCGGCCACTTCAAGGATCTCTTGTATCTGAGCCTGGCCTCCGCACATATGTACCGGGACGATGGCTTTGGTTCGCGGGGTAATCCTGTTCACAAGGTCGTTGGGATCGAGACAGAGGGTGTCATCTATTTCTGCAAAGACTGGGATGGCACCTGCGTCAAAGATTGACTCCCAGGTGGCTACAAAGGTGAAGCCCTGGGTAATGACTTCGTCCCCGGGAGAGATGCCCAGGGCGGCGAGGCCCACTCTCAGGGCTGCCGTGCCGGATGAGACGGCGTGGGCATGTTTTGCGCCGCAATATTTCGCAAATTCCCTCTCAAACTCCGCCACTTTATAAACGCCTTCTCGCTCCTTATCGAATTCATAACGCAAAAGAACTTTTCGTGAGAGGACATCCAGGATCTCTTTCTTCTCTTCATCATCGATGATTTCATAACCAGGCATAGGTCTCTCCTCTATTCTGACCCCGACCACTGGTCGGGGTTTCATCACACAGATCGGTTTCCATGAAATGCGTTTCTGTAAATATCTTCTGCGACCTTTACGGACATGGTTCTCGGGTTGTTCAGGATGGGTCTTTCCACTTTCATGGCCGCCGCAGACATCTCCGGTATGGCCTCTTCCGGGACGTTCAGCTCCTTTAAGGTCCGGGGGATTCCTATGTCGCTTCCAAGCTCAAAGACGGCCTTTGCAGCCTGAGCGGCCAGAGCCCTGTCCGGGTAATCATTTTCATCATCTCCCATAGCAAAGGCGATCCGAGAAAATTTATCAATATTCCCCGGGTAATTGTACTCCAGCACGTAGGGGAGCATGACCGCGTTCGCCATGCCATGGGGTATCCCGAAATTCGCTCCCAGGGGATAGGCCAGGGCGTGAACCGCGCCCACGCCGGACATGGCAAGTCCCAGGCCGGCCATGTAACTGCCCTGCATCATTTTTTCCCTATTTTGGTAGTTCTTGCCGTTAAAGACCGCGCCCCTCAGGCTGTCGGAAATGATCTCTATGGCATTCAGCGAGATGGTTTCACTCATGAAATGCGCCTGCAGGGACGTAAATGATTCAATGGCATGGGTCAAAGCGTCCATACCCGTGGTGGCGGTTATCTCGGGGGGAAGTCCCAGGGTCAGTTCCGGGTCCAAAATGGCTGTATGGGGGTAGAGGAAAGGGCTGTTTATGCCACCTTTTGTTTTTGATTCCCACATGGTGAAAACGGCCGTGAAGGTCACCTCACTCCCAGTCCCCGCCGTGGTCGGCACCATAATCGTAGGTATGCCCGGTTTATTTACCAAACCGAGGCCAATATAATCGACCGCCTTCCCTTCGTTCTTAACCAGCACCCCGATGGCCTTGGCAACATCCATCGTGCTCCCCCCCCCAACGCCGATGATGCAGCCCACCTTCTCTTTCCTTGCCAGCGCAGCGCCTTCGTCCGCCAGGGAGGGGGCCGGTTCCGGGGTGACCTCGGGATACAGAATGGCCTTTACGCGACTCTTTTGAAGCGTTTCTTGCACCCTTGTACAGATGTCCATTTTGGAAAGGTCCCGATCCATAACGAGCAGGGCTCTGGATGCTTTAAGGGCCTTGCAGGCTTCTCCAACTTCCTGAAGGGCGCCAGCCCCAAAAATGGTCTTTTTTACCCCTTCCATAGTAAATAAAGGATTCATAAGCGACTCCATAGATTTGAATGATGAATGAAATGATTAACTCAAGATAAGGAATATATCAAGCAATAAAAAAGGAAGGATTCAAGATGCCGCGCCCGCTAAGAAAAAGGCGGGCGGGGGTTCGAGTGAACTGAAAAGGACATGCAATGACTTTTTAATCAGAAATCCATTTTTCGTGCTCACAAGACAAAAAACATATTGAATACGTTATCCTTTCAAGAATAAAGGAGAAGATTCAACGCGTTGAAAAGGTACCTGAGGCAATGATTAAAGTGTTAGAAAACAAACCCTTGACCCCTTGAATCCCCGAATCTATGCCCGCCGTCTTTGTGGCGGTCCGAACCCTTTTCCTACACTAATTGTTCGAAGATCCACAACTCGACGCTTGCAAGATTCAGGAATTTGTATGGGTATCCCAGGAATATCACAGGAAAGTTGATATTTGGAATGATTTGTTATAATTAAGTATTGTTGAAACCAGTTCGATTGGTGGAAAGATGTTTCTCAGGGAAACTTTGAAAAAAATTCAATAAAACATAGAATTTTGTTAAAATGTATTTATATTATGAAGACATTTCACTCATTTCTGGATAGATAATCTTTTAATTCATCACAATTTTGGAGGTCTTACTATTGAATCCTTTCTATAAAAACCTTGCACTCTGGTTGGTTATAAGCCTCATGATGGTCATGTTGTTTCAAATCTTTAAACAGCCTGAGAGGGGTAGGGCACCGATCGGGTATAGCGATTTTCTTGGTATGGTTGAGAGCGGCAACGTCATACAGGTCACCATTCAGGGAGACAATATCTCCGGTACGTCCTCCTCGGGCCCTTTTAAGACATACGCCCCCGAAGATCCTGAATTGATCAAATTGTTGAGGAGCAAAGGGGTCAAAATTACGGCCAAACCTGCGGAGGATTCCCCCTGGTTTCAGGTGCTTTTGTCTTGGGTGCCCATGCTCTTGCTCATCGGTGTCTGGATATTTTTTATGCGTCAAATGCAAGTTGGAGGTGGCAAAGCCCTCTCTTTTGGAAAAAGCAAGGCAAGGCTCATGAATGAGTCGCAGGAGAAAGTCACCTTCGAAGACGTGGCAGGCATTGACGAGGCCAAGGAGGAACTGCAGGAAATTATAGAATTTCTCCGTGATCCGAAAAAATTCACGCGATTGGGCGGGAGGATACCCAAAGGCGTTCTACTGATGGGTGCTCCGGGGACAGGCAAAACGCTCCTGGCTCGGGCCATCGCAGGGGAAGCGGGTGTCCCGTTTTTTAGCATAAGCGGATCGGATTTTGTTGAGATGTTCGTGGGCGTGGGCGCCTCGAGGGTGCGTGATCTTTTTACTCAAGGAAAGAAGAATGCTCCTTGCATCATATTTATTGATGAAATAGATGCCGTTGGTCGCCACAGGGGGGCCGGTTTGGGGGGTGGGCATGATGAAAGGGAACAGACCCTCAATCAATTGTTAGTAGAAATGGACGGCTTTGAGTCCAACGAGGGCGTCATCCTGATTTCAGCCACAAACAGACCCGATGTTTTGGATCCGGCCCTGTTAAGACCCGGGCGGTTTGACAGGCAGGTGGTTGTCCCGGTTCCCGATATTAAAGGGAGAGAGGGCATTCTAAAAGTCCATGTGAAAAAAACGGTGTTGGCAGACGACGCGGAACTCTCAACGCTCGCACGAGGAACCCCCGGGTTTACGGGAGCGGATCTGGAAAACATGGTGAATGAGGCCGCACTCATGGCTGCCAGACGGGGCAAAGATAAGGTAGAGATGGTCGATTTAGAAGATGCCAAAGACAGGGTGATGATGGGCACCGAAAGGAAAAGCATGATCATCAGTGATAATGAAAAAAAGACAACCGCCTACCATGAAGCAGGCCACGCCCTCGTAGCCAAACTGACCCCCGATGCGGACCCCATCCATAAGGTCACGATTATCCCACGGGGACGGGCACTCGGACTGACCCAGCAGCTGCCCATCGACGAAAAGCATACTTACCCAAAAGACTATCTGTTGACTAATATCCGTATACTCATGGGTGGAAGGATTGCAGAAGAATTGGTCTTGAAAATCCAGACGACCGGGGCGGGGAACGATATTGAGAGGGCGTCTGACATGGCCCGGAAAATGGTCTGTGAATATGGGATGAGTGAAAATCTCGGCCCACTGACCTTCGGAAAAAAGGACGAACAGATATTCCTGGGCAGGGAAATTTCCCAGCACCGGGATTATAGTGAACTGACCGCTCAGAAGATCGATGAAGAGGTCCGAAATATCGTTACCGGTGCCTATGATATCACAACTCAGCTCATAAAGGACAACCTGGACACCCTTCACAGGATGGCCAAAGCTCTCTTGGAGAAAGAGACCCTCAACAGCAAGGACATCGATGCCATCATGAAAGATGATGGAGCGCAGGAAAAGGAGGAGTCGGGAGCCGAAGAATCTTGAAAAAACCGGGGAAGAAACCGTTTTCTTTAAGATGTTCCGACTTCACGTTACATCTCCACGAGAAAACACACATCATGGGGATCCTGAATATAACCCCGGATTCTTTTGCGGATGGTGGCCAATATTTCCAACGGGATCAAGCCATAGAGCATGGACTGACCATGGCCGAGGATGGGGCGGACATTATCGATGTAGGGGGTGAATCGACCCGCCCTTACGCAGAGCCAGTATCTCTCCATGAAGAGCTAGATCGGGTTATCCCTGTTATTCAAGGGTTGAACAAAGAGCTCAAGATCCCCATCAGCATAGATACCCTCAAGGCGGAAGTCGCCCAGGAGGCCGTAGCAGCTGGGGCTTCGATCATCAATGACATCAGCGCCCTCCGTTCTGATTCCCGAATGGTTTCGGTGGCGGCTGAGGCGGGGGTGCCTATTGTCCTCATGCACATGAAGGGGACACCATCCGACATGCAGGATAACCCCGTCTATGATCATTTAATCCGAGAAATTATGGGCTTTCTAAAAAGTGCCGCTGATCGTGCTGTCGAGGGGGGTATAGATAAAGCATCTATTATTCTTGACCCAGGGATCGGATTCGGCAAGTCCTATGAGCACAATCTTGAGATCATCAGGGAGCTACATCAATTCCAAACAATGGGCATGCCAGTTATGTTGGGGACCTCAAGAAAGGCTTTTCTGGGGCACCTTCTGGGTAACGAAGCCCATGAGAGGGATACAGGGACAATGGCTACCATCGCGGCAGGGGTGATGAATGGTGCCCATATCGTTCGGGTTCATAACGTTAAAAGGACCTTAGAGACGGTCAAGGTCATCGATGCGATCATGAGGGGGAACGCCTCTGATCATCAAGATGAGAAAGAGGATTGATTCGACAAGATGTTACTCTGCATTGATATAGGGAATACCAACATTGTTCTGGGAGTGACCGACCGGGACCGGATTGTTGATCACTGGAGAATCAGGACTGAAAAAGAAGCGACGGCCGATGAGCTGGGCATCCTTATCGGCAACCTTTTCAACCTGTCCGATATCCGAATGAAGGATATCAGTGATGTCATCATTTCTTGTGTGGTTCCACCCCTGCTCAATTCAATCGAAGAGGTCTCCGGCCGTTATTTCAACGTCAAGCCGCTGATCGTAGGCCCCGGCCTGAAGACAGGCATGCCGATAGAATATCCAAATCCCAAAGAAGTGGGTGCGGACAGGATTGTCAATGCCGTCGCAGCCTATGAAAAGTACCATACGGGGCTGGTCATTGTTGATTTTGGGACGGCAACTACCTTTGATTGTGTCTCACATGAGGGGGCCTATTTAGGAGGTGCCATTGCCCCCGGGGTGATCATCTCCTGTGAGGCACTTTTTCAAACGGCCTCAAAACTCCCAAGGGTGGAGATCTTCACCAAACCTGAAAGTGTCATCGCCAAAGATACCATCAGCAGCATGAGAGTCGGCATCATCTACGGATATGCAGGCTTGGTTGATGGCATAACAAACCGAATCAAAAAAGAAGCAGGGCGTGACTTGACTGTCATTGCCACCGGAGGCCTTGCACCCCTCATATCTGAGGAGGCTGAGACCATCGAACATGTTGAAGAATTCTTGACCCTCGAAGGCTTGATGATCATTTTCAATCGGAACAAATAGGAATATCCCTTGAATCCAGTCAAACCCAGACAGCTCAAACAGGGTGAGAAAATCGGTGTCATTGCCCCTGCAGGTCCCGTCCTAGAAACTGAACTTCAAGCGGGTATAGAACTTCTGGAGGAGTTCGGTCATAAGGTCAAACTGGCGCCTCATCTCTATGATAAACAGGATTATCTGGCAGGGGACGATGAGGCCCGTCTCGAAGACTTCCATGCCATGTTCACAGATAACAGGGTGAGGGCCATATTTTGTGCCAGGGGCGGATACGGCACCCTCCGAATTCTGGATAAGATCGATTACAAAATCCTTCGCGAAAACCCGAAGATACTCGTTGGATATAGTGATATTACAGCCCTTTTGCTGGCCATATATAAAAAGACCGGTCTGGTGACATTCCATGGCCCTGTCATTAAAGAACTCACAAAGAGAACAATTGGGAATCTGGAATCTTTTTTAAACCAGGTCTCGTCTAACGGGTTATTTGAATTGGAACTGGCGGGGGGAAGGTGCCTCAGACCGGGCCGAGCCACAGGGGTTCTCTTAGGCGGCAATTTGAGCCTCATCTGCCATTTAATTGGATCCCCTTTCATGCCTTCATTAAAGGGTGCACTTCTCTTCATAGAGGAGAAAGGGGAGGACCTTTACCGGATTGATCGGATGTTGACCCATCTTAGGCTCAGCGGGGTTTTAGAGGAATTGGAGGGGTTGGTTGCGGGCTCTTTTCAAGATTGCGGGGACCGCGCATCCATAGACCGGTTGTTACTGGATACGGTTTCCGGATTAAATATCCCGTTGGTCACGGGGCTCCCTGTGGGCCATGGTCTCATCAATGTTTCCCTTCCCATTGGCCTCCAAGCGGCCATCGATGCGGACAAAATGACCTTGCAAATTCTGGAACCATGTGTCACCTCATAAATCATCCCCACAAAAACATCCATTAGAATAAAGGAAAGCGCTATTCCACTTACTGCAGCCTCTTCCTATCTATCTTGAGACAGGGTCGTAATGCACAAAACCCGTCATTCCGGACGAGCGACGCGCAGCATAGCGAGATCCGGAATCCAGGGAAATGGTAACATCTCGGGACTTCTGGATCCCGGCTCGCGCCCCGTTTCACGGGGCTTGGCCGGGATGACGAATTGTGAAAAAGGCTCCTCAGTCAAGATTCTCATCTCATCACCAGTTTTCCTTTACCTACCACAATGTTTATCACTCATGGCCAAATAACATCAGTCTTTATTAAGAAGTACGAATTGGCTAAAAAAGTTTTAGACTTGCCAAAGTTTGATAAATATGATAAAACATTACAGAATATGGAGCTTCAAGAAGCCTTTTAGGCTCCCTTACTCTTAAAGGATCAGAATTATATCCAATTTGAATATTTTTCCATGAAATAAAATCAAATTTGATAGCGATCGATTTGAAAAGAGGCCGGATTTCCTTTTCCTATGAACACTTATTTTATTTTTTGAGCTGAAGTTGATGAATGAATCTCCCCTGGAATTGATTAGAAGACTGGGTGCCTCCTTCCTGTTTGTTGCCGACAGGGTAGGCATGATGGGCATTTTCCTTGCCAAGGCATTTCTGTATTGTTTCATTCCCCCCTTGAAGGTTTCCCTCATTCTGAAACGAATCCGTTTTATCGGATTGCAATCAACCCTTCTTATTATTCTGACGGGGGCTTTTACCGGGATGGTATTAGGCCTCCAAGGATTCTATACCCTGAATCGTGTCGGTTCCACCGCATTCCTAGGACCGGCCGTGGCCCTTTCCATTATCAAAGAGATGGGCCCGGTCATTACCGGCTTCATGGTAACGGGGCGGGCAGGATCAGCCATTGCGGCCGAAATCGGTATCATGCGAATCAGTGAACAGATTGATGCCATAGAATTGATGGGACTTCAGCCTTTTCGTTACCTCGTGGTTCCCAATCTGTTGGCAGGAATCATTGCTCTACCGCTTCTTACCGCCATGTTCGATGTTGTGGGGATTTTCGGGGGATACCTCGTGGGCGTAAAGCTCCTGGGGGTGTCGGGGGGCATCTATTTCGGTGAAATGGCCGCTTCCGTGACTATGGATCATGTCTTGGAAGGCCTATACAAGTCTCTCAGCTTCGGAGTGATCATCACCTGGGTCGGTTGTTATAAAGGATACAATACCGGAACGATAGGATGGGGTGCGGAAGGGGTCAGCAAGGCAACCACCCAGTCGGTGGTCCTCTCTTCGGTGATGATTCTCGTCTGGGATTATTTCATGACCTCTATCCTTTTTTGAGAAGGAAAATGATTGAGATAAAAGATCTACATAAATCATTTGCCGGTGTCAAAGTGCTCAATGGGATCACGCTGGATGTGAAAAAAGGAGAAATTCTTGCTCTGATCGGGGGAAGCGGGCAAGGTAAAAGTGTTTTGTTAAAGCATATGGCCGGCCTGATAAAACCGGATCAGGGGCAGGTCCTGGTTGATGGTAAAGAGATAGCCAAACTGCGGGGTAAAACGCTTTCACAATTGAGGAGACGCCTGGGATTTCTTTTCCAGGGCGGCGCCTTGTTCGACTCCATGACCGTTTTCGACAATGTCGCTTTCCCTTTACGCGAAAAAACCAAACTTGGGGAAACGGAGATCAGGAAAAGGGTGATTCATGAATTGGAGCAGGTCGGACTTTCCGGAGAGGAAGAAAAATACCCCACCCAACTCAGTGGCGGTATGATCAAGCGAGCGGCCCTTGTCCGCGAGCTGATATGGAAACCGGAGATCATGTTTTTTGATGAGCCCACTGCGGGACTGGATCCTATCATCGGCCAGACGATCATGAACCTTATCGACGCCATCCATGAACGGTTCCCCTTCACGGGTATAATCGTCACTCATGAGATCCCCAAAGTATTTGATATTGTCAAGAAGGTAGCCATGCTTCATGAGGGGGCTATATTGAAAGAAGGGTCACCCGAAGAGATCGTTTCTTCTGATGACCCAATTGTACAGCAGTTTATAAAGGGAGAGACCGAGGGGCCGATAACATATTATTAATAGCCGTTAGAGATCATTTCAAAAATACAGAAGGGCAGATCTCGGCATCCGGCTTGGCTGGTAATGACCTAAGGGTCCAAGGGTCCAAGGGTCCAAGGATTCAAGTGAATTGAAAAACGAATATCGAATTTCGAATTATGAAGTTTTTTTTCCTTCGACATTCGTTATTCCTTGTTCGATATTCTGCGGTTCTGTTTTATAGGTCCTTGACCTCGAAACACTTTTCTACTTTTGAGATGCCCTCTGGTGTACATAATGAATATTTTCAGGGCAAACCACCATTGATCACAATTTAGGCCCACGTGTCTCACTGTTTTTGGAAACTGTTGATTGGTTGTATTGCCTTACTGACTAATGGCATTATTTTAAAAGAGGGGCCATGGGGCATTTCCGACCGGACCGGCGGGTTCTCGGTTGCTCTTTTCACGGCACTTGGCTTAAAACTTATTTAAGGCACGATTTATTTGTTATCTTTTCGTGGTTTTGGCACATTTGATGCTACCATATGAGCAATCCGCAACAGTCAATTGGGACGACTCGCATGAAGGGTTGTTTGGAATAGGGTTGCCCTATTCGTCAGGAGATAAAAATGAGGAAATTTGATCTTGAACTGTCAGTGGGTGTATTCCTCCTTGCAGGGATTCTCTGCCTTGGATACCTCTCCATAAAGTTGGCTAAGATGGAGGTTATGGGGGGTTCGGGATATGAGTTGGTAGCTCAATTTGCCAACATTGGAGGTTTAAAAGAGGGATCTTCTGTCGTCATTGCCGGGGTTGATGTCGGTCGAGTGAAGTCGATCCGCTTGGAAGATTATGAAGCCGAGGTGGTTCTGGTGCTTCCTCAGGAAATAGAAATTCAAGAAGACGCCATTGCGTCCATCAAGACAAAAGGTTTGATCGGAGAAAAGTTTATACAGATCACGCCGGGAGGGTCCGATATGATCATGAAGTCAGGGGATCGTATACGGGAAACAGAACCGGCTGTGGATATGGAGGCCTTGATCTCCAATTTTGTCTTTGGGAAGATATAGACATACAGGGAGGTATGTATAGTGGTTAAAGTTCTATTCAACATAATGCTGCCCCTCCTTATGACCTTGGTGTTTTCAGCCCCGGTCTTTGGTGGGGCGCCAACTGATCAAGTCAAAGGGACAACCGATAAGATTCTCGCAATTCTGACGGATCCCGCTCTAAAGGCTCCTGAAATGATCGAGGAAAAGAAGAGAATGATTCGGAAGGTCGTGGATGAACGCTTTGATTGGACGGCGATTTCTCGTAGGGCCTTGGGCAGACACTGGAAGAAAATGACGACTGATGAAAAGAAAGCGTTCGTCCCGCTCTTTGGACAAATGTTGGAGCAGACCTATCTGAGTAGGGTGGGAGAATATTCCGGTGAGAGGGTGTCTTATGAAGATGAAAAGGTTGATGGTACCTATGGCGTGGTAAAGGTGAAAATCACTTCCGACACCCATGGAGTGATTTCGGTCAAATACCGCGTCTGGAACAAAAAAGATGAATGGTTAATCTATGACATCTCCATAGAAGGTGTCAGTCTGGTGAATAACTATCGAAGTCAATTCAACACTATTCTCATGAAATCAACACCCAGTGACCTGATTAAAAAGTTGGAGGAGAAGGTCAAGTCGGAAACGGTCAAAACAGTGGGAAACAATTAGAGGTTCTAAGGGAGGAGTCTCACTTTTATGGGTAGGGTTCATTGGTTAATTAGATATTCCATACTTTCCATTATCATCCCCGGTGTCTTAATCTTCACCCAATCCCGTGAGGCATCATCTTCAGAACTATCGGACCTCTTCGATGAGCACCCGATCGAATTTGTCGGACTCGTATCGGCCTATGGAGAAGGTAACGCCATATTGATTGCACAAAAGCAGGAGGAGGGGGATGAGGATTCCCCGCAGCCTGCTCCACCTGAGGAGGAAGAACCGTTCCCCGACGAAGACTTCCCTGACGACGATTTGCCCCTCGATGAGGCGGTCGGGATTGCAGACCCTCTAGAACCGATCAACAGGGCCTTTTTTGTATTTAACGACAAGATGTATTTCTGGGTTTTAAAACCCCTAGCCTCCGGCTATAAGTATGTGGCCCCGGAACCCGTCAGGGTCGGGGTAGGTAATTTTTTTTATAACCTGGCTTTTCCGATCCGCTTCGTCAGCTGCGCACTCCAGGGTAAGGTTTTTGAGGCAAGCGAAGAGATCAGACGTTTTGTGGTGAATACGACTGTAGGCGTGGCAGGTTTTATAGATGTGGCCACCCACAAAATGGAAATTAAAAAATATGAAGAAGATTTGGGCCAGACCTTCGGCCTCTGGGGCATAGGACCCGGATTTTATATCAATTGGCCAATATTGGGACCTTCCAACGTTCGTGATACATTTGGATTCGTTGGAGATGCCTTTCTCTACCCAGTGAGCTTTATCATAGAACCAAGTGGATATACTTTGGCCATAAACGCCTTTGATATTGTCAATCAGACCTCCCTCCGGATTGGTGACTACGAGGATTTAAAAAAGGCCGCCTTCGACCCCTACGTCGCCCTCAGAGACGCCTATTATCAAAATCGCAGGAGCAAGATCGAAGAATAATGATAGAGCCCGATAGCGGCATTAGAATTCAATGCCTTTCCGGGCTTTTATGCCTTTTTTGAGGGGATGTTTAATCTCCTTCATTTCAATCACGGATGATGCCCCATCCATGACATCTTTGTGAGCGTTTCGGCCACTCAGGATGAGATGGAGGTTGCGGGGCTTCAAAAAAAGCAACTCCCGGACCCTCTCAGGCCGGATCAAGGCATAGCGGGTCGCGATATTTATTTCATCTAAGACGACGAGGCCGTATTCAAGGGAAAAGATTTCTCTGAGACAGGCTTCCCACGCCGACCTGGCTGCATCCAGATGTTTACGGTCCGGGACCTCGCCGGAGGTTCTCAAAAAACCTTCTCCCAGGGTTTCAATGTCCAGACCGGGTAATTTTTCGATGGCTCGGACCTCCCCGTAGGCCTTTGGGGATTTGATGAACTGCAAGATCTTGGCACGAATCCCGATACCGGACATCAGCATTGCTTTCCCCAAACAATAGGTCGTTTTGCCTTTCCCGTTTCCGGTGACCACTTCTGTGGGAGCACAGTCAGGGTCATCAGAATCACCGAGAGCTTCCTCTTTTTCACCATGGGTTACCATCTCAGTGATCAGATCGGCCCGTTCCAGGACCTCCTTATCTGCGTCCGGCCCTGAGAGGACCAGTTCAACATGCTTTGGTTTCCGTTGGATCAAGTCCAGGAGCGCGTTCGATGGAATGATTCCCTGATTCACGATTCGGTTGATTCCATTCAGAACAACCACATCGAATTGCCCCCCCTCCAAGGCCTCTTTAGATATTTTAAAAGAACGTTTGATGTCATCAATTTCGGTTGGGTTCCAATCCGAACCAGTGACGTTTTGTTCTCCCTGAGGCTGGTGAATGAACAGGTTGGGCTTCAAAAGGTCGGAGATCAGAAGGGCACCATCCATCAATTCAGAGGGTGTGAAACAGGATATGTGAACGCGGAGGTTACGGCCCACGGCCCGAAGGCCCAAACCCAATGGAACGAAATTTGTCCCTGCACAATTTCCTGTATAAACTTGGATTAAACCTGTTTTCAGCATGAGAATTCCAATTTAAGGAAACTTAGAAAATCCGGTCCTGATTGCCGGATCAGAGTCAATTGGCTATGCCGAGAAAGATGACACAAAAATTTAAATTCGAAATCCGAATATCGAAATCCGAAACAAATTCAAAACTATAATGTTCCAATGACAGAAACAAAAACACCAGGTCGCAGTCTGCAATTGAATGTCGCACTGCGCCGTTTCGGTCATTTGGATTTTGGTCATTTGATATTGCCCGCCCTGTTAAACAGCTCGTAGAATATTTAAATCATAAATAAGCAACATAATGTATATGCGAACACGGCCACAGCCAGTAACATATTATTTAACAGGGTAAAAATTTCGGATTTCGAGATTCGAATTTTATTCGCTCTATAGGGCGATGCCTCTCCTTGTAGATGGCAAATAAGGGTCATATCGATCTTCCAAGTTACTGCTGACCCAATCCATAGGCCTTCCCCGTCTCGACCATGGTTTTCAGATTTTCCACCGGTGTATTGGGGGGGACACCGCATCCACTCATTAGGATGTATCGGCTTGTTCCAGCGGTGCGAAGACAGTTGAGGGTGTCTTTCTCAACCTGCTCCCGAGTCCCCATGAGTAAAGATTGGACAGGATCCACATTCCCACCAAGCACCGCATCAGGGACCGTTGTCCTTGACTCTGTTAACCCCATACATTGGTCCAGGCTGAGGACATCTGCTCCCGTTTCTCCCATGCTGCTCAATATTGGTGAGGTATCACCACAAATGTGCAGGATGCAAGGGACATCCAGGTGGCTGATAAGGGATTGAAGTCTGGGTAAGACGAGCTCTCTGAACATATGAGGGGAGATCATGGTGGATGAGGCCGTCGGGTCGGGGATGAAGAGCACATTTGCACCACTCTCGATAAGGGCCCGACCAAAATCAAGCAGGAAGGTGTTGATTTTATCAAGCAGGGTTTCCAACACAGGTCGGTTTTTGTAAACCATGCGTAGGATCAAATCTGGTTCGATGAGCCGGCATATGGTCGTAAATGCCGCTTCAAACAGACCAATAACCGGAACATCTCCACCACCATAGGCGTTTAATCCGCGTATGGTTTCATGGATGACAGGAAACCTTCCATCTTCTCTTGGGTCAGGGATCCGGATCCTGCTGAGATCTTCATGTGAATGGATCTCAATGGCTAAAGGATCTGCAATGGGACCCGTGGGAGGGAAACGCACTTTACAACCAAAGGCCTCAGGGACATATAAAGCGTCGGCACAGGCAAAAAAGGCATCATATCCTACCGCCTCCATGGCCTTGATGTGGGCATCGATGATCAGTTTGGGGTCCCGGGCCGTTTCGGAAAGGGGAACATTGGAAAAGTTGATGGCCGCCCAGCCGCTGATGGAGGGGAATATGGGGACGCGGTCCTTTGGCTCACCATTTAGGGCATCCATGAAACGTGCCATCCCAGTATACTCCAAGACCCTTCACCCCCTTTTCCATCCCTATTATTCCAGTATTTGTGATTTATGGCCTTCAGTGAACATAAATGATTCGAATCAATTTATCAATCGGATTCATAGGGTTCTACTAGAATAGAAATCTTTACTGCCCTTACGATTAGTGTTATGTTTATGTGAAAAAGCCAGTATACTTTGTGCTATGCTCAATAATGAGTCCATAAATGTGTTAGATGGGCAAAGCGCTTGATTCTGCCAAGCTTTTTCAGGCTTTCCGACTGAAAGGGACTTTCAGTAAGAAAGTAAGAAGAACCTCCGACCTCTGATCGGGGTTTCTTCGTCTTCCAGAACTTCCATCCGGGGTCCCATTAGACTATTTGTCGGAACAAACGCCCCGGTCTAAGGATGAAGGGAAGGCAATGAACCAAGAAGGAGATGCCACATGACAGAGCAGTCGAAAATGGATCCCGAAGTTTTATCCATGGTACTTGATACCATATCCAAACTGGAAAGAGAGAAGCTCTCGCTGGAAGTGAAGCTGGAAATGGACCAAAAAGGGGATTTCCCCATGGAGCTTGTCCGTTTCATGCAAGGCCCGGAAATTGGCCTACATCTGATTTTTATACCGGAAGAGTATGGGGGGCTTGGGGCCGGGGCAAGAGAAATCGCCATCGTTTCTGAGAGAATGGCAAAGATGGACCTGGGCGTGGCCACGTCTTTCTTGGCTATATGTTTGGGTATGGATCCCATCGTGGTAGGGTCCACACCGGAACAAAAAGAGAAGTATATTACTAAAATCGCAAATGAGGGTCTCATCGTTGCGTATGGTGTGACGGAACCGGAGGCGGGGTCCAATATACAGTCCCTGAAGACCAAGGCGGAAAGGATCCTGGATGACGAAGGGCATATCACCGGCTACAAGATCAATGGTCAGAAACAGTTTATCACCAACGGTGGTGTGGCTGACCTCTACACGATTCTGGCGGATACGCCGGAGGGCCCCTCGTTTTTTATCGTAGAGGCGGGGGCCGAAGGATTGTCTGCGGGAAAGCATGAAGACAAACATGGGATCAGGGCATCCGATACCTGCCCCCTGGTATTTGAAGACCTGTTTGTGCCGGTGGAAAATCTCGTAGGAGGCGTTGAGGGTCAGGGGCTGAAGCAGTCCAATCAGGTTTTTGGATACACCAGGCTCATGGTGGCCACCTTTGGGCTGGGTGGCGGCATGGCGGCCCTTGAGAAGACGATTGCCTATTCAAAGGAGAGGATACAATTTGGCGGCCCCCTGTCTGAGAAACAGGGCTATACACACCAGTTACTGGTGCCTAACGCCGTCCGATTGGAAGCGGCACGTGCCTATATCGAGGAAACAGCCATCAGGTTGGACAGTGGCGAAGAGGATCTCCAATTGGAGGGCTCCATTTCCAAGTATTTCGCCACAGAGGTCGGAGATGGTGCGGCCAATGACGCCATTCAAGGTTTGGGCGGCTACGGCTATATCAGGGAATTTGAAGTTGAAAAGATCAAACGAGATATAAAGATTACAACAATCTTTGAGGGCACCAGCGAGATTCAAAGAAACATCATATCCCTGTTCCGAATGAGGGAGATCGTACGTTCCAAGGGAAAGTTCTACCAGGAGATGGTTGAAAAATTGAAAGGATTGCCGGAAGTGTCCGGGGCCCAACTCCTGGCCGAGGCAATCTCAATTTTGAACGATATGGTTATTAGGGTAAGGAAGTTGAAATTGACCAGGGCCCAGTATGTCATGTTCCTACTGGCCGATATGATAACATGGTGTGAGGTCGGTGATGCCCTTTGTAATAAGGCTGCTCAATATGAGAGCGGGGATCGAAGTCAGGAATTCATGCAGGCGGCCGCCCGTCTCTTTGTCGGGGAAGTCGTGGAAAAGGTCTACATCAATGGGCTTAAAATCGCCAGGGGTTATGACCATGATATGGGCGAAGTGCTCAATCGGCTCGGTTCCCTTGATATGGGACAAGCGATGAAAGGCCATCTAATAGATATGGATCTAATAGGCGCCGAATTGGTGAAATAATCATTGAGGCTGTCGGAAAACGCCCATTTGCTGCGTTACCCTCATCCCTCGTCACTGCGGCGTATAAAGAGGGCGCAGGGCCCATGGCTTAGGGGGGATATTAAACTGCTTTTTAGTTTGAGCTAAACCCACCGCTTCTAGTGGTGGACCCGGAAAGGTTCACCCGTTCCGGCGAGAAAAAAATACTCGTTAGCGCCAGATTAAAGCATTTTTTTGAACGTCCAACATCGAACATTGAACATTGAACATCGAATGATGAACTCGCTTCGCTCGGCCATTTTATAACAAATTTTAGCATGCCTTATTCAAAATTCGACGTTGGATGTTCGATGTTCCTATTCTTTTCGTTTTAACAGCGGCGTCCTTGATATAGATTAGTAATCTTGATAATCGTATTGTTTTCAGACCCCTTCGAGGGGTCTTCCTGAGGCCTCCCGCTCTGCGGGAGGAGACTCACTCCTTGCGCCTTGAGCCTTATGCCTTATGCCCTTGGCATACACCTCATTCCTCGGGATTTCGTCCCGCATGGATCTGCGGGATGGACGTTTTCCATCAGCCTCTCAGAAGCCGGTTTTTCGACAGTTTCATTGGAAACCAATCTTGAAAAAGACTGATTTGTATTTGTAAATCATGACAAATGACGTACCATAAACGTGACTTCCGCCCGCCCGGTAAAAGGATATATCGGAAAAGGCGCGGTGGCATCAAGAAGGGTCTGTACGAAAACCCGAGGCTAGACCCTCAACTAAAAAATACCTTTAAAAAAATAGGCATCCCTGAACCCACCCCCTTTCAACCGGACCCATTTCAGATAGAGGCCCTGGATCGCATCAAAGACGTCGACGTCCTCGTCAGTGCTCCAACAGGGGCCGGAAAGACGTGGATCGCTTCCCAGACTATTACACGGTATATTACCGAAGGCCTGAAAGTCTGGTATGCATCTCCGCTGAAGGCCCTTTCTAACTCCATCTATTTAGAATTCAGCAATGAATTTGGCAGCGAGAACTGCGGGATTTTGACAGGAGATCGAAAAGAGAATCCGGAGGCCCCAATTATCGTGGGGACGACCGAGATCCTCCGAAATCAGCTCTATGACGCCATGCATGAAGGGACGGATATACAGGCTGATTTAGTGATACTGGATGAGGCCCACTATCTCAGCGATCCGGATCGTGGAGTGGTCTGGGAAGAAGTCCTGATTTACCTCCCTCCGAGGGTGAGACTCCTGCTCCTGTCAGCGACCATTTCCAATGGGGAAGAAATCTGTTCATGGTTGCAGGAGAATCGAAAAATTCAGGCGAAGGTCGTCATTTCCAAAGAAAGGCCGGTTCATCTGGAGATGCTCTTCCTTTTCTCGGATGGTCTCGTTTCACCCCTGTCCAACAAACGGGGTTTGACCCCTCAGGTCAAAAAATTTGTGGCGGCTCAGAAAGGGGGGCGGAGGCGATGGGGCTCCGGAAAGTTGGATTTTGGCGAAATCATCAAGGTCCTTAGAGAGTTTGATCTCCTGCCCACCATCTTTTTTCTGAAGTCTAGGAAGGATTGTGACCAGGCCCTTCTTTCCTGCCATCACAAAAGGAAACCCCATGATCAAAGAGAACTTCTCAAGAAGGAAGTAAAAACCTTTTTACGCAAATATCCTCATCTTGAAGGACACCGCCAAATGGCCCAATTGCTGGGCTCCGGGGTCGGCTCCCATCATGCGGGGCAGCTCCCTTATTGGAAGATTCTGATAGAAAAGATGATGAATAAAAGTTATCTGGAAGCAATATTTTCTACCTCCACTGTTGCGGCGGGGGTAAATTTCCCGGCACGGACAGTAGTGTTGGTTCAGAGCGATCGCTACAACGGACATGAGTTCATGAATTTAACGGCCACAGATCTCCACCAGATGACCGGACGGGCCGGAAGAAGGGGAAAAGATAATATCGGTTTTGCCTTGGTTGTACCAGGCCTCCACCAGGACCCCCAACTCATTTATGAGC
This sequence comes from Desulfatiglandales bacterium, assembly GCA_030145585.1. GTDB lineage: Bacteria > Desulfobacterota > DSM-4660 > Desulfatiglandales > HGW-15 > JAQYVK01. The sequence continues at coordinate 31,176 of JAQYVK010000066.1, forward strand.
TGAAAGATTCTCTCCCTGAGCCCCTCATGAGTCAGATTCATATCAATTTTTCCATGACCCTGAATCTCCTCCTCTCTCACGCGCCTTGGGAAGTAAAAAATCTTTTGAACCGATCCTTTGCCTCTTTCCAGGAGAGAAAATCGGGATCCGATCTTCAAAAAAAGTGGGAAGATATGCTGGAAATCTTGAGAAAAGCCATCCCGAAAGGAAAATGTGACACGGGGGATCCCTATGAAGTCCTGGAAAATATCCAGAAGAAAACCGAGTTACAGAGGAAAGCGAAACAACTCAAAAAGAACATCCTTAATGGAAGGAGGCTCAGTCTTGTCAAAGATCATTTGAAACCGGGAAGGCTTTTTCTTCATAAGAACAAGGGTGTTTATGTGGTGTTTCATACCACTATGGAAAAAGGGGGATTGATCTGTGCGTCCCACAACATTCAAAAGACCGTTCGGAAGCGGAGAAGAAATTTCCGGTTACGGAAAGTCGCCCATCAACAAATAAAAATGCTTTTCAATCACCGGGTCGATATAAACGAAGATTACTCCCTGCTAAGGCTTCAACGTATTTTCGATGACGTCCGGATAGAGGATCTGGAAGTCCTTGATTTGGAGCAATCCGAGACGAAGCAAGACGAGAGCCCACTGGACGCTGTTCAGAGAAGACTGGAGGCGCTACCGTGTAAAGATTGTGAAAATGAAGAGGCCTGCCAGAGGGCGATGAAAAAAGAGTTGAAAAAAATTTTAGGGGATTTTCGGGCGCTCGCTTATCAGATGGAGAGAATGGGCGGGGGATTATGGGTGAGTTTCAAACGGTATGTTCGATTTTTAAGAGAGACAGGTTTCGTTGATGAGACGGAACGATTAACAGGCGATGGGATTTGGGCCTCCAAACTAAGGCTGGACCAACCCCTCTTGATCGCAGAAGCGATCAGAAAGGGTGGGTTCAATGGCCTATCGTCAGAAATCATGGCCGGCTGCATTGCGCCCTTTGTATGGGATAGAGACCAGGAAGTGGAACTGACTCAAGAAAGCCCGATAAAACTCAATCAATGCGAAAAGGCATTCTGGGGAATCCTTGAACAAATAGAGGATATCAGAAGGTTAAAAGTGAAACGGGGATTTGAAAACCCTCCGATCCTTTTCTGGCCTGCAGCCGCGATTTTTCTTTGGGCAAAAGGGGTCTCTTGGGATCGGCTGTTATCTTTTATACCGGTAGACGAAGGGGATATGGCCTCCCTGATTGTGAGAACAGCTGACCATCTCAGACAGGTGACGAACCTGAAAGAGACCCATTCAGAACTCACGACGGTTGCGCGAAAAGCCATAGAGCTCGTCTTGCGAGAGCCCGTAATTATATAGGGTACTTCTCCCAGGTAGTTGGGAGAAAGGCGTTTACACCCATCAAAGAGATGGTGGGCAAAACATCGAGGGTTCAATGGGGCCGCGTCCGCTAAAAGAAATGCGGCCGGGGATTCAAGGGTTCAAGTGTCCCCATTTGAACCTTTAGAGAATTTTGAACACGGCCCAATCTCTATCTTGAACGCCCCTCGGATACAATCGGTGTCTCCGGATCGTTTCCCCATTCCGCCCAGGAACCATCGTAGAGCCTAACCTTGGGATAACCCAACAGTCTAAGGGTGAAATAGCTATGGGCGGCCCGTATGCCTGTCTGACAGTGGGTGACGATCTCTTTATCGGCGGCGATTCCGGCCTCTTCATACATGGCTCGAAGGTCTTTAGACGGAAGAAAGACTTTGTCATTGTCACCGGTCAAATTTTTTATCCAATTGAGGTTGACGGCACCCGGGATATGTCCTCCTCTGCCGGCCCTCACATTTTCACCCTGGTACTCAAGAGGGCTGCGAACATCGAGGACTTTGACTTGAATGTTTTGGAGGTTTTCAAGGATCCAGTCCTTTGTGGCTAGCCTCTCTGAATGAACTAGAGGGACAAAAGAACCTTTGGTTTGTACGGAGATATCTTTCGAAACATCGCGGCCCTCATTCATCCATTTATTCCATCCCCCATTTAGGAGTCGTACATCTTCATGCCCCAAGTATTCTAGGGCCCAAAACAGTCTGGAAGCCCATAATCCCCCGACGCTGTCGTATATCACCACGGTGCTGTCATTGCTTATCCCGGCTTTTTCCAGAACACCGACAACTTTCTCCACATAAGCCAGCATACCCGGGACCTTCCCGATCTTTGTGGTGATCAAGCCTCTGTCCATAAAAATCGCGCTGGGGATATGTCCTATTTTGTAGTCCCCTAGGTTCCTGCCAAAGTCGATAATACGGAGATGGGAACGACTCATATGCTCACTTAACCAACTTGTTTCCACAAGCTTTTGCGGGTTAAAGTATTCGAGTTCCCGTGCTGTCCCAGCGCAAGGTAGGACAAACAGAATGACCAGGAAAGTTGACAGTCCAAATGAAAAAATCCTTAAAGGAAATGATTTCATTTTACACCTCTTTCTAAAAACTTCTCGGAATATGTCATTGAAAACAGAAACGACCCCCATCCGACAGGAGTTGATTGAGGGATGGACAGGTATCGACTTTTACTTCATATCCGGCTCAGCATCATGAACGTTCCTCAAGCCAGTTCGACCTGCTCCCTGAAACCGAAACGGATATGGTTGTCCAGGTAATACAAGACGCTCGGTTGAAACCGATAGAGCCTTACCTTGAATCTATTCATCATGGCGGACAGATTCAACTCCTGGGTTGAATCGAAAAAATCTTTGGTGAAAGGGTATTTCTTGAGATAGGCGCGGAGAGACTGAATGGATTCCAGGCCGGGAGGGACCAAACTGATGATGCCGGACGCCTGTATTCCTCGAATTTCTTTCCACGTAGAGGCGGGTACCGATATAGCCCCGGAAGCTCGACCATTTTTCAGGGATTCCTGGATATGCCGGGATGCGGGGTCGGAGAAAAAATAGAGGGTGAATCCTCGGTTTACATAGTAAACAGCGGCGGCCCAGGGGGTATCCCCCTGAGAGGTTGCGAGAGTTAGGGTGCTTTGCTCAGCAAGCAAGCTTTCTGTGAGGCCTTTCAGATCCAGTTTCTCGGAAGGTTTCCCGTTTGCTGACTTGTCCATATCTTGCCCTTCAGTACGCGGCGCTTAAACCGTTAGACGCCAATTCTTTCCGCTCCATTCTGTCAAAAATTTACCAGGAACACAAGAGCAGTGGAGGGCATTTCCAATTTCGGTTCTTCTCCAATTTAGTTGGAGAAGGGGGTCGGCCCGCCCCAAAAAAAAGCGGGCTGGATTCCAGGGGTCGCGCCCGCTAAAAAAGATGGCGGGCGGGGATTCAAGGGTTTGTTTTCTAAAGACTTTATCAGCGTTTTAGCGTTCTTTCGATTTCTGCGACGTCTTTTTTGGGTACCCAATTCACCTTTTTCAATTAAATTAAAACACCCTACCAATAGGATCTGCATTTTCAAGTTGCAAACAGAATCATAAGATATGCAAAGCATGCTAATGTAATCATGGTTGTCTTTCTTCTTTTGGTAGTTTTGCTATTTTTCTATATATCTTTCAACAGAGTTCGTTTGACTTTTGCAAGACTTTCAACTCTTTGTAATTCTTTAGCATTTCACTCGAACCCTTGAATCCTCGACCCCTTGTACCCTCTGGGATCACACCTACTCAATTGGAGATAACCGACTTATTGGGCCTTAATTAACTACACCCAGTAGGGAGACGCTCCCCCATTTCTTTCTTGCAAAAGACAATGTTTTGTGCTAAAGTTTCTAAGTTGGAAGGAATGAATTGAATTTAATATGAGGAGAAAATATTATGAAACGCTTTAGCTCATGGTTTACTATTATGATAGCGTTGTTTATACTTTGTACAGTCTTCACCTCAAAGGCCCAGTCACAGGATATGGGCACAGTTCAGGTAGTCGAAGGCACCATTTGTACGGATGTGGCTGACAGGATCTGTATAAACAGCAGCACCCGATTCACAGCCCCTGTAGATACGCTCTTCTGCTTCACAAAGGTTGTGGGCGCCCAAAATAACACCCATGTAACCCATGTCTGGTATTTTGGCGAAACGGAAAGGGCCCGTGTGGGACTGGACGTTCGTTCTGGAAGCTGGCGTACAAATAGTTCTAAGATTATCCAACCTCATGAGCTTGGGGATTGGCACGTGGATGTACTGGGGGAGGATGGCCAGCTGCTAATGGTTATTCCCTTTGAAGTTCATCTATAGGAAAAACCCAACCAGCTGAAAGTCTCTTTCAGCCGGATAGCCAGAAAATCCCCAATATAATAGTGGGCCATCTTATTTGTTGGCTTTATAATGGATAACAGGGGTTCTAAGCGTAAAAAATAAAATGATTATTGCACTCGCTGTCCAGGCGAGATCTCTTGCAAGATAGGGAAAACAAACACAGGGTTTAAGCGTGAGGTAAATTGGAGGCCGGGCTATATTAATTTTGCCCGGCCTTTTTTATTGAAACTTGGAAGCCCTGGTCTTGAAGGCCAGATCAGAGCTCAGCGGCTCTGCCGTGAAGATGACACCATACGGTTAAATTCGAAATCCGAATATCGAAATCCGAAATTCACCAGCCTGAGGCTGGCAAGAATCCAAAGCTATAATGTTCTAATGACAAAAACAAAAAGACCTATTTACAGTCTCGAAATCGAATGTCGTACAGTGCGGTTTAGGTCATTTGGGTTTTGATCATTCGATATTGCCCGCCCTGTTAAACAGCTCGTAGAATATTTAAATCATAAATAAGCAACATAATGTATATGCAAACACGGCCACAGCCAGTAACATATTATTTAACAGGGTAAAAATTTCTGATTTCGAGATTCGAATTTTTATGTTCTACAGCGCGATGTCCCACCTATGGGGTGTTACCTCAAAACCGGGTCCTCTGGGCCCGCATCTTTACTCTGGGTCCTTTCCGGGGTGTTGGAATAACTTTCCCATTGAGAAGAGGTTGTTTCGTTCTATCCATCGAGGAACGAGTAGAAAGAGGATGACCATAATCAATCCGAGGACGATGGTGAGGCCTTTACCTACAACAATAATGGATCCGAAGGTGTTATATAAAAACGTCAAGGGAAGCATGCCCAAAAAGGTAGCTATACAGAAATGTTTGAGAGACATTTTGGTCAAACCTGCCCCGTAGCTTATGATATCAAAGGAGACGACCGGTAACAGCCTCGAGAAAAACACGATTTTTGTGAGGAGTTTGTTGGAACAAGCTGTGCAGAAATTGATGTGGCCGCCGAGAAATCTTTCGATCCATTCCCGCCCCAGAAGCCGCGCTATCAAGAAACTCAAAGAAGCCCCCCCCAGCGCTCCCAAGGATGAATAAAGGGTCCCCAGGATGGGGCCAAAAAAAATCCCCGCGGTGATATCGAGGGGTAAGCTGGGAATCGGGCTGATGACGACAGCCATGGCCATGAAGAGCATGTATACAAAAGGGGCAAATCCTCCCGTACGGGATAATATGGCCTGGATTCGATGAGGGTCAAAATATACGGTCAAATCCCACACAAATTGGGAAAGGAAAAAGATGAGTGCCAAGAGCGCAAACAGGAGGATTTTAAGAACGGTTTTTTTATCAAAAAAATGTGATGCCTCCATCAGACCTCATGAGACGGCATGAAAGAAGATGGCGCACTCTCCCGATACCTTTAGTATCTTAGTTTTAATTTTTGCGCATTTTGTGGCAAAAAATTTATCAAGACAGACAACTCATAGAGATAACAAAATCCGAATATCGAATATCGAAATACGAAACAAAATCGAATTACCAAAATTCTAATGACAAAAACAGGAAAATGACCTGGAAGACGTTGAATTCTGATGTTGTTTTGGTCATTGAAACATTCGGATTTACGATTTGTTTCGAGTTTCTGATTTCGAATTTCGAATTTCCGGACAAGCAGAAAATTAAAAACTCAAAAGCATGTTTGGTTCTGGCTTGTCCGGGTTAGGAGGTGGGGCACCATTGCCTTTTTTTGGCTTTAATTCGAAATTTCTTTCCGAGGCGGCTTGACCTGATAACATAACCTTGGCCATAGAGGGCTTGTAACCTTTAGCTTTTATCTTGAGCTTCCAGTTGCCATCCTTTAGATTAATCTGCTCATAATATCCGGAGGCATTTGTCTTTGTTTCCCTCTTCTCATTACCCCTGCAAAAAACTGTGGCGTTCCTGATCGGATTTCCTGTATTCTGATCAAGAACGATCCCAAAGATGCCAGAGAGTTTAGACGGAGGGCCTCCCTGGTATTCATCGGATGTGATCGGGTCGGATTTCTTTTCACCCTTCTCTTTAGCACGATACATCGACGTTTTTCCCTCGAAGATCACCCCTTCATCGATGACAACAGTCGGGGCTGTTATATTTCCAAACACCTTTCCCGGCGCACGAATTTCAACCCTCTGATCCGACGTGATATTGCCGTGAACTTCACCCCTAACAATGATATATGACACATGCATATCCGCTTCGATGATGCCTTCTTCTCCCACAATGAGATTCACACCCTTGGTGATTTCGCCCTTGAAGTGGCCATCTATCCGGATTGTCCCATGAAAAGTCAATTTCCCCTCAAATGTCGTTTCTTTTCCTAAAAAGGTGACCACCTTTTCTTTGCGCTTCATGAAATTGAACCCCCAAATTATTTTTTTTTAGAGACCGGGTCTTCAACCGAGGTCAAAATTATCCTTTTCCCTGATCAAATGTCATGGGTTTTAGGATTGAGCATAGCTATGCAAGCCGGGCAGGTAATTTACCCCGAAATAAGTGAACATGACACACAAAAATCCTGCTATCGAGAAGATTGCAAGCCTTTTTCCCCGCCACCCTCTCATCATACGTGCATGGAGGAGAGCGGCATAGACGAGCCAAGTAATCAGAGACCAGGTCTCCTTAGGATCCCAGGTCCAATAGCTGCCCCAGGCAGAATGGGCCCATACGGCACCGGTGATAATCCCGAGGGCCAGCAGGAGGAAGCCGATCACCACCATTTGATACGTAAGATCGTCCAGAATGGATAATCTGGGAATCAAATTCAAGAACATATTCTGTTTTTCGGGATTATCCAATCTTTTTATGAGGTACATCAGGCTGAGACCAAAGGCGAGGGCAAAGGCTGCATAGCCGAAAAAGCTGGTGATGACATGGGCCAGGAGCCAATTGCTCTGAAGCGCAGGAACGAGGGGCTGAATGCGGCTACTGATGGTCGGTGAATAGGAGCCATAGGCCATGGCCCCAAAGGCGAGTAGCGTGGCAATGGCCCCAATGCTTTTGTTTTTCGTTCGCCATTCGATGAGTAAATAGAGAAGGATGATGGTCCAAGCAAAAAAGATGAGTGACTCGTAAAGATTGGAAAGGGGCGCATGTCCAATACCAAGGTCGTAAGACTCAATCCACCTGAGAATAATCGCAAAGGCATGAACCACAAAACCTCCCAATGTGACATAGGTGGCGATGCGTCCTAAAGTGGATTTCCCAATGACCATCATCAGAAGATAAAAAAAGAAAGAAACGAAATAGACGAAGGTTATATAGCTTAGAATGACTGTATTGACCATTGTGCGTCCCTTTATGTCATAAAAAGATTTCGAAGTTTCTGGCTCAGCTTGTCTAATTCTCTTTCCAGACCGACCGGGTTCTTATTTGACCTTCCTGCCACGCTGATTCGGATCCCTTTTTTTGTCGGCTGAGCTCGTACAAAGATTCCCCTGTGGGATTGAAAAAAGGCGATAAAAAAGCCAACAATCATCATAAAGCAGCCGATCCAGATAAAAGAAACCCCAGGATCCTTGTTAACTTGTAATCCGGTGTAGTTTTTACTCTCCATTTGATCAAGAGAAAAAAAATAGGGCTCAAATGCAGCCGGATTTAAACCGGGGAATTTTTCAAATATTTCCGGGAAGCGCTCCCTGATCGAATCATGATCCCGAAATATCCAGAGCTTCTTTTCCTCCCCCTCCGGAGGTCTAACCACAAGAAGAACCGCCGGGCCTAAGCGCATAAAGTCCGGTCTAAAGTCGGCCAGATGTATGTTTCCGTCATTACCGGGAAGAGGCACCGGTTTCCTCAGCTCCATGGTGATAGAAACATCTGAAGGATTGGGTCCTTGTCTTGAAATACCGATACGGGCCTTGTTTCCGGGAATCGTTCCATAGCTGGACTGATAAAAAGTGATGCCCCTGAAAGTAATCGGATTGTTGACCGTAAGGTTTCCCTTTAAGGCCTCCTTTCCGTCAGCGAGAATTGTAATGTCGGACCGATATTCCTTCGGGGTGCCATCCTTATAGAATTCCACAAAGAACTTTTCGCATCGTATCTCAAAACCCAGTTTCACGGGAGCCCCCCCCGCTCTGAGTCGAACCGAGTTCACATAATCCCCCTCCGGGATGTTCACATAGGCCTCAAAGCCGAAAAAGGACCCGAGGATGCCGCCCAATATTATAAACAGGATGCTTAAATGGACAAGGTAAAAACCAAAATACGAATATCGTCCCTTTTCCCCATAAAAATATAGGCCTTTATCGGTTTCTTTGCTTTTTATTTTTTTAAATTGACCATCTAACAGTTCATGAAGCGGGGTGGAGGTATCTTTGATGTTTCCCTTGACTGAGAAACTCCAGTCAGGGGGAATGTTTTCAAAAGGTTTAGATCGATCGGGTCTCGGCGAAGTCTTAAAGAGCTTCCAGATGGCAGGAAAACGATCAATGGAACAGACAATGAGGTTGAGGGCAAGGAGACCGATAAGAATCCTGAACCAGATGGAATGATACATATCAAAGAGCTGTAAAAAACTGAAAAGTCGGAAGAAACCGGGGTTTAATCTTTGAGCGAATTCAACGGCGCTATCCTGTTGAGGGATAACTGTCCCAACGATAGAAGTAATCGCCAGAATGATCAAAAGAAAGATGGTCAGATTGACCGAACAGAAAAAATTCCAGATGAGATTCGAATTGTTTGTCGTTTTGGATGCAGCCATATCACCGAGTGAAAAGAAGAGATCCCACTTGCAGCCCGTATCGCCGGATTCTTCACACCGAAAAAAGGCCACCTGAATTAAGTAGAGGGTAAGTCCCCATAGAACTTCGAAATTTTGTTTTTTTATAGCACTGTTTTTTTGAAACTGCAATTTTATTTGAGGGAAAAAACAGTCCAAGGGGGATTTAATCATTTTTTGAGTTTAAATTTCTGGGAGTTCCATTCGAGGCAGCAAATCTCTGTTGATCGGTCTAATCCCTCGGAATTTAAAAAGATTGACCATTTGGGTCCAATTATGATAAATTTCTTGTCTTATAGATTATGTCGGGGGTGAGTCAATTTTATGCTTGATCTCAAATTCATAAGATCAAATTTGGATGGGGTCAAAGAGATGATTGAAAACAGGGGATATGACCTGGATATTTCTGTTTTCGAGTCGATTGACAGCAAGAGAAGAGAGTTGCTGCCGGCATTGGAGGGTCTTCGTCACCAACGTAATCGCGTTAGTCAGGAAATCGCCGAGATGAAAAAGAATGGTGAGGACGCCTCACATTTTATCGATGAAATGAAAAAAGTCTCGGCGGAGATCAAAGCAAAGGAATCGGAGTTGTCCGGAATCGAGGAAGAGTTGACCCCGTTCCTGATGGTTGTTCCCAATATGCCTGATGAATCGGTCGTGGTCGGTACCGATGAAAAGGATAACCCCGTGGTCCGCACTTGGGGGAAACAAGAGGAAATGGATTTTGATCCGCTTCCTCATTGGGAAATCGGAGAAGGACTGGGTATTCTTGATTTTGCTCGTGCATCGAAAATAGCCGGATCACGGTTTGCACTCTATCGTGGGCACGGGGCCCTTCTGGAGCGGGCTCTGATTAATTTCATGCTCGATATTCATACGAAAGAGCATGGATATACCGAGGTGCTTCCACCCTTTATGGTCAATGCTGCCTCTATGACCGGGACGGGGCAGTTACCGAAGTTTGAGGATGACCTCTTCAAAGTCAATGACTGGGATTTGTATCTCATTCCCACTGCGGAGGTCCCCGTAACCAATATTCACCGCGATGAGATCCTTCAGGAGGAATCCCTGCCTATTTATTATGTGGCTTATACGCCATGTTTTCGCTCAGAGGCGGGGTCCTACGGAAAGGATACCCGTGGCCTGATTCGTCAACATCAATTCAACAAGGTGGAACTGGTCAAATTCAGCAGGCCAGGTGACTCTTACGACGAATTGGAGAGCCTTACGGAAAACGCAGAGGAAATATTGAAGCGGCTAGAATTGCCATATCGGGTCGTTTCGCTCTGTACCGGAGATCTTGGTTTTTCGGCCGCAAAGACCTATGACCTGGAAGTTTGGCTCCCGGGTCAGAATCTTTTTCGAGAGATTTCATCATGCAGCAACTTTGTCGACTTCCAAGCCAGGCGGGCCAATATCCGCTTCAAGAGGAAAGGAGCCAGCGGGACAGAACTGGTCCATACCTTGAATGGATCAGGGCTTGCGGTGGGAAGAACCTTGGTGGCTATCCTTGAAAACTATCAACAGAAGGATGGTTGCGTCGCAATACCGAACGCCCTTCAACCTTATATGGGAGGGATGGAATTCATAAAACCTGTTTGAAATGATCAATAAACATACCAGTTCGGACACTTGGCGAAAATACCAGAGACGGCTCCGAGTAAAAAACAGAATGAGATATCTCCTGCGGAGGTTACCTCGACTCGGGGTATATGCGGGAAGCACTTTTATTATTCTCGTCACTGTACTCTATGGGGGGTCCTGGATATTTGCTCATCTCGAAGGAGAGACCCGTAAGCCGGTAAAGGAGGGGATAAGGGAAACACAGAGGGATGAAAGGTTGACCAAAAAGGACCTGTCAGCCCTGTTACAACACTTGAACTTGAGTCAACCTCCGAAAGCAGGAACATACAGCCTTGCACAAGGGGGTGTGAAATTCATCGTAGAGACATCCATCGAGCCGGAACTTCAGGATTACATCACCACCCTACTTTCCCGTTCGAAGACAGATAGAGCAGCCGTGGTCGTCCTGAAACCTGATACAGGCCGGATTCTGGCGATGGCACAGTTTGAAAAGCAGGGTACCGGGGACGACGAAATTTTGGCTTTAAAGGCGGATTTCCCGGCTGCGAGCCTTTTCAAGATCATTTCTGCGGCAGCTGCCATTGAGGCGAAAGGGTTCACACCGGACAGGACGTTGGCCTACAGAGGAAAGAAACACACCTTGTATAAAAGCCAGCTCAAAAAGTCAAATGGGCGCTACACTATAAAGACGAATTTAAAAAAGGCATTTTCCGGATCCATCAATCCTGTTTTTGGTAAAATGGGTATCTACGATTTGGGCAAAGACGTGATGACGGAATACGCGGATAAATTCCTTTTTAATCAATCAATTCCCTTTGATCTTCCACTGGATGTGAGTACGATTCAAGTCCCTGATGACGATTATGGATTGGCGGAAATCGCTTCAGGTTTCAACAAGAAGACGGTGATATCTCCTCTTCATGCAGCATTGATCACAGCAGCCGTTGCCAACAACGGGGATATCATGGCACCATGGTTGGTTGGCAAAGTCAAGGATCATACGGGCAAAGTCCTCTATCGTGTCACACCCTCGAAACTGGCAAGCCCGTTAAACCCGAACACGGCAGGGTATATGAAGGTCTTGATGAGAGAAACCGTGGTTTCCGGGACAGGCCGAAAGGCCTTTCGCCGCCTTCGCCGTGATAAAAGATTTAAAAATATCGCGTTGGGGGCCAAGACAGGGACCATCAATGATGAACTGGATCAGTACAAATACGACTGGATAACGGCCTATGCTCTGCCAGTGACCGGAGACGGGGGCATATGTATCACCATCCTCGCCGTTCATGGAAAACTATTGGGGATTAGAGCTTCTGAATTGGCCGGGTATGTTATCAAACATCATTTTTCATCTTGAAAAAGGTTAGGTTTTATTATGTGTGGAATTGTTTGCTACGTGGGACGTGAAAAGGCAAAGCCCATCCTGATGGAAGGATTGAAACATTTGGAATATAGGGGTTATGACTCCGCAGGGCTGGCTATTCAGAATAAAAAGCACATCGATTATTATCGAGCGGTGGGCAAGATCATCGAGCTGGAGCGCAAGACAAACGACTTGGACATTCCAGGGACCTCCGGCATTGCCCATACGCGTTGGGCCACCCATGGAGAGCCGACTGAAAAAAATGCGCATCCGCACCGGGATGAAAAGGATAACATATACGTTATTCATAACGGCATCATAGAAAATTTTCATCATCTCAAAAAGAAATTGGAAAAATCAGGTGTTCAATTTCGCTCGGAGACCGATACGGAGGTCCTGGCCCATTTGATCGCTCAGAATTTCGATGGTGATCTCAACGAGGCGGTCCGAAAGACCATGTCCCAACTAGAAGGGACATTTGGATTGGCCGTCATCAACCGAAAAACACCTGGTGAAATTGTTGTTGCCAGAAGGGGAAGCCCATTGATTATCGGTGTGGGAGAAGGTGAAAATTTTGCAGCATCGGATGTTGCGGCAATGGTCAGGTATACGAACAAGGTCGTTCACCTGAACGATAATGAATTGGCCCTGCTTACAAAGGATGGCGTTTCCATCTCAACTGCTCAGGCGAAGGCCATTCAAAGGCCCACCGAAACGGTGGAATGGCAGCCTGAGGATGCCGAACTGAACGGGTTTCCCCACTTCATGTTGAAAGAGATCTTCGAACAACCGGAGACTATCCTGAATGCAACCAGAGGCCGGCTTGAACCGGGAGAAGGGGTCCCCAAATTGGGCGGCATTATACCCGTGTGGGATCGGTTAAAGGAATGCCGGCACATGGTCATCGTGGCATGCGGGACATCCTACTATGCGGGGCACGTGGGGAGATATATCTTTGAAAAGTTGACAGAGGTTGACGTGGAAGTGGAACTCGCCTCGGAATTCAGGTACCAGAAATTAAATTTTCCTCCTAATACATTTATCATCGCCATGAGTCAGTCGGGGGAAACCGCGGATACTCTTGCAGCCATCCGAGAAGCCAGTAGAAAGGGGGCCAACCTCATAGGGATCGTCAATGTCGTGGGGAGTTCCATTTCTAGGGAGACGGAAGCGGGGATATACAATCATGCAGGACCGGAGATCGGCGTGGCTTCTACGAAGATTTTTATTTCTCAACTGACCATATTAACCCTTCTCGCCCTCCTGTTGGGTCGCCACCAAAATCTTTCTCTTACCGACGGGGTTGAGGCCATAAAGGCCCTAACGGCGCTGCCGGATCAAGTGAAGAAGGTCCTGTCCCAAGATAACCATATCCAGGCCATCGCGGAGAAATACTACAAGTACAACAACTGGCTTTACTTAGGTAGAAAATACGGATACCCCATTGCAATGGAAGGGGCATTAAAGCTCAAGGAGGTCTCTTACATCCATGCAGAAGGCTATGCGGCCGGGGAGATGAAGCATGGGCCTATTGCCTTGATAAATCCGGAAATGCCTACTGTGGCCATCGTTCCGAAGGACTCCATGCACGAAAAGATGATAAACAATATCCATGAGATCTTGAGTCGTAAGGGCCCGGTCATCGCTATAGCTACTGAAGGGGATGATAAAATAAAAGACATGGTGGAGGATGTGATTGAAATCCCCGAAACACTGGATTACCTGAACCCGATCTTAAGTGTTGTTCCCTGCCAACTGCTCGCCTACCATTGTGCCAGATTTTTAAATCGGGACATTGACCAGCCGAGAAATCTCGCCAAAAGTGTCACCGTAGAGTGAATATTGCTCTGATTGAGCGAAAGTTGAGGATGCTCCAGATCCAAGGCGTCCAAGGGCGAATGCCGTATGCTGCTGCTTCACAGCAGCCATCTACTGCGAGCTTTGGCATGCGCTTGTGTACACAAGCGCCGGAGATCGGGGTATCATCGGCTTTCCTCGAAGGTGAAGAATCCCGACCATAGGTCGTGATTCTTCTGAAGAAAAAGCTCGCTGGCTTTTTCACGTAGACAAAAATGGAGAAAAAAAAGCGCATATATAACTCATCATCACGGTGGATTTCGATTTGGTTTTAAAAGCTGTGAAAAGCGTTTGATTTGTTTTTATAAAAATCCTTCTCGATTTTGTTTACACTCAATTAGGGTAATAGGCAGTAAATAAAATAACTCATGACCCCTCCAGTTCGGGAAAGAAATAATAAGCTTGTCTGGTTCACAAAACACCTTTCGAAAATGTTCCTCTCTCCCTTCTTCCGGATAAAAACAGAGGGGCTCCACAATCTATCAGAACAGAACAGCTTTGTCCTCACGCCTAAACATCAGCGCTGGGAAGACATCCCCCTTCTGAGTATATCCACACCAAGGTCCCTGTATTACATTGCAAAAAATGAGCTGTTCCTCAATCCTTTCTCCAATTGGGTGCTATCTTCCCTGGGAGGGCTCCCGTTAAACCGATCACGCCCCCTGGAGAGTCGTGCATCGTTCAAGATCATGATGGAACGGCTCAGGGAGGGGGAGGGGCTTGTTATTTTTCCGGAAGGAACCTATTTTAAGGATAGGGTCGGTCCCGGTCGTATAGGCATGATCAAGATGATTCGCTCACGCTTAAAAATTCCTTTTATCCCAGTGGGCATTGACTATGCCCAAAAGGGGCGCCCTGCGCTGGTCCGAATACATTTCGGAAAAGCATTGTATGATGACCCATCCGATACCACGGAGAATTTCCTGGATCGGATCATGAAGGAGATTAAAAGACTCTCAAGGTTTTGAGAGTTGAATGATGAGAGTAAATGTACAAAGACAACATGGAAAAGGAGAAGCGACATGCCGGAAATGGAAAAGATTTTTGAAACGATCGATGGCAGTAGAGATGAGATTATTAAACTTCAGGCTGAACTGACATCGAGGGTCGCACTCGGGCCTGAAAACGGTGGTAACGGCGAACATAAAAAATCGGAATATCTGAAAGAAAAATTAGAAACCTTAAAGCCCGATTCTATTGAGGAGATCAAGAGCCCTGATGAGAGGGCTCAGGGGGGGTATCGCCCGAACCTGGTGGCCCGTTGGGAGGGGAACACCAAAGGACCGACAGTCTGGGTGCTCAGTCACATGGATGTTGTCCCCCCGGGTGATTCGGAACTATGGGAAAGAGATCCTTACAAACTAGAGGTGGATGGGGACAGGGTTGTAGGAAGAGGGGTCCTTGATGATCAGGCGGGGATAGTCAGTTCCTATCTCGCCCTGGTTGCGGTTCTGCAAACAGGACAAAAGTTGGAACGGTCGGTTGGGCTGGTCTTCGTGGCAGACGAAGAGACAGGGAGCAAATTCGGGCTTGAGTACCTCCTTGAAAACCATCGGACAATCTTTCACCCGGATGACCTGATCATTGTTCCTGATGCGGGTAATGCATCCGGAACAATGATCGAGGTGGCTGAAAAATCCATGCTTTGGCTCAAATTCACGGTGACAGGCAAACAATGCCATGCCAGCACCCCGAGCCGGGGGAAAAACAGTCTGTATGGCGCCGCAAAACTCATCCTCGCCCTTGAGAATCTTAAAGGGGCATTTGATCGTTTCGATAAATTATTTTCACCTCCCTCATCGACCTTTGAACCAACGAAAATGGAAGCCAATGTCCCCAACATAAATACCATACCGGGCAGGGATGTGTTTTATTTGGATTGCCGCATCCTGCCTCAATACAAGGTTGAAGAAATCATTGAATTTGCCAAAGAGAGAGCGGAAGAGGTAGCCCAAGAATTGGGTCTTTCAATCCTGGTAGAACCTGTCTACCGACAGGATGCCATAAACCCGACATCCGAAGACGCCCCCGTGGTGAAGGCCTTGATCGAGGCTATCAAAAGGGTGACGGGTATAGAGGCTAAGCCCATGGGCATCGGAGGAGGCACGGTAGCGGCTTTTTTCCGTAAAGCGGGCCTTCCGGCCGCTGTATGGATGACCATGCCTGATTCAGCCCACCAGCCCAATGAGTACTGCTTGATCAGCAATATCATGAGCGATGCCAAAGTCCTTGCATGCCTCTATCTAAATGCATAGGAGAACGGGCTCAAAGAGTGAAGTGGGAAGGGAGAAGAATAGAGGATAGAGGAGATCAATTTCCAAAGACGAGTTGTGCGTTCTTGTGGGCGATCTTGGCGGCGACTGAAGGGTCAAGACTGCCCAGAATACGACGCATGCCTCGAATTCTTTGTCGGTATTTTTTAGAGGGTTTCTCTCCCCACCTGTAATCCGTCCCTATCATGAAACGATCGGGCATCGCCTCAAAAAGGAGGGCCCAGTCCTCAAACAACTC
>JAQYVK010000067.1 GCA_030145585.1 Desulfatiglandales bacterium
TTTCTCCGATAAATCCGATAAAAAGGTATAGGTCGTATCAAACCGCCAGGCTGTATCCCCCAGATAACCGATACTGCCAAAGCCGATAACAAAGTCATCATAATGGGAAGCCGTCATCAGATCGAATTCGGTTGTCCCGTAAGCAAAATGTGCTTTTCCTCCTAGAGAGGACCAGTCCCACTCTATATCTCCAGTATCAGGGTTCCGCCGAGGGACGTAGAGGAGTTGGAGATCACCGGTCTGCTTCACCGGAAATTGGGTGAATATCATATCATCACCAATCTTGTAATCCCTATCGATTTGCGTTGGCGAAAAAGGATTGAACAGATCCATAGGGTTGAACAGGAATCCGTTGCCCCAGGTAACGGCCTGCCGGCCGATGCGGGCGAGGCCCCAATCCCGCTCAAAGGTCAGGGACAATCGGTCCAATCGATGTAAAAGGAGATAGTTTTCCCCTGCGGATATGATATGGGTCATGTCCAGAACCCTGCGTTCATCACTCACCGGGCTGCGAACGATGATGGCGTCATCCGGAAGCGCATCCGGGAGGAGAGGTCTCAATTTGTTTTGAGCTTCTGTGCTGTCTCCTGCTAAAAGAAAGGCCTCGTAGTTTACTGTGAAATAGGTTCCAGGATTGAAGTAGGTGTCATTATTGAGCCTGAAATCTGCAGTCCCATCGAGGTAGGGATCGTCCTGAACCGCATGGTAGATTGTTCCATCATCATATTGGGATATGGCACCGAGAGCCCTGATTCGTCCGCCCCACTGCATATCGATTTTCGAGGTCCAGGATTCGGGAGATTTTGTTTTGGCTTCAGTTCCGGCGGGAATCGTATTAGGGGAGTCGGAAGAGGCACCGGCTAGGCCGGCCGCGAGCAGCAAGAAGATAAAATTGAAGCAGACTCTCATAAATAGAGAGCCGACTAAAAAGCAAGTTCTCTTAGCACTTCCTATCATTGGGCTCGCCATATTTCGGGCAAGATGAGGTGGGCATTATTGGGCCTCCTTAACCTTGTCGTCTACCACCAGCCCATCCCTGAGCCTGACGAGGCGGCGGGCGTAGTCCATGACCATCTGATCGTGAGTTGAAAATATAAAGGTCACATTTTTTTTCTCATTCATTTCTTTCATCATTTCAAGCAGGCCCTTTCCGGTCTTGGAATCCAGATTGGCTGTCGGTTCATCCGCTAAAACAATCGAGGGATTGGAGACGATGGCCCGGGCGACAGCCACTCGCTGCTGCTGCCCACCGGAGAGTTCGGCAGGGCGCCGGTCGTATGTCCCCTCCAGGCCCACATCATTCAGAATAGAACGGGCCAGATCTCGACGCTGAGCTGTCGGTACCCCTTGAAGGAGCATTATGTATTCAACGTTTTCCAATGCCGACAAGACCGGGATCAAATTATAGGCCTGGAACACGAATCCGATCTTGTTCAAACGCATCTGGGCCAGCTGGGACTGGTTCATCTCATCCAACGTGTTCCCGTCCACGACGACATGGCCCGCATCCATCGAGTCCAGGCCCCCGATGATGTTGAGGATCGTGGTCTTTCCGGATCCGGAGGGACCGGCTATGGCCATAAAGCCTCCTCTTGCGATCGACAGGTTCACGCCCCTAAGGGCTTGAATTTCAACTTTGCCCTGGTGGTACGTTTTTTTAATGTCGGTACATTCAACGATGTCCATTTTTCATCTCCAAGTACAATATTCAATTACCATGTGCCCTGCACCTTGAACCTTGTACCTTTATTTTAATTATGCGCCATCGCCTCGATCGGCGTAAACCGTGCCGCCTTGATGGCCGGATACAGACTCACGATGATCCCGAGGATAAATACCACCAGGTTGGCCGTGACCACATCTTTGCTTTCAACCACCGGGTAAATCATTCTGGACATGCCGGCAAATTCTGCGCCCGCGGCTACTGAAGAAAGATCGATGCCGGTACCGGAAAGAGCCAAAACACTTAAGGCGCCCAAACCGGTCCCGATAATCATACCTAAAACAAGAAGATAGAATGATTCAGTGAGAACTTGTCTGACAATCCACCAAGGCTTCATCCCTAGGGCCTTGAGTAAACCAAACTCACGGATCCTTTCATACACGGCCATCAAGGTCGTATTCACGATGCCGAAACCCATGGCAATAAAGACCACGAAAAACCAGAGGAAGACGAACCCATCATACATCTTCAAGATTGCGGTCACCATAGGCATCGCTTCCTGCCAGGTTTGTACTTCATAATCATTGGCAGGCAAGGCGTCTCGCAGAACGGCCGCGACTTCATTCGCCTCCTGATGACTATTCAGGATCATGGAAACTTCGGAAATACCCTTTTTTAGCTTCAACATTTCCTGTGCGGCCGGCAGCGATACGAATACGAATTGTTTCTCAGTGGCCTCCATTTCAGCCCGGAATATGCCCACAATGCGAAAAGCTCGAGAGGCAATCTCCCGACCCGTGTCTTGTGACATGAGAACAAGTTTGCGGCCCAATTTGGTTTCGAATTTTTCTACCAGGGCCTGCCCGACCACGATGCCGTGAGGGTCATCGGGTTTGAGAAAGCGTCCGAGCGTAACGGCCCCTCCGATAAAGGAGATTTTTCCCTCTTTGGCCGGATCGGCTCCAAGCAGGGTGACACCGCTGGAGTGCCTTGCGTTGCTGGCAACGGCACTGACGCGGACCCGGGAGGTCCAGAGTGTATCGGGGGGAAGGGTATTGTTGAAAACTGTCTCCAGGACGCCCGGTTCGGTCATGCTGTTTTCGATACCCGGGTCGTCTCGGTAACCCTTATGATGGACCTGAACATGTCCGGTGAGTGTGGAGATACCGTTTCGAACCATTTGATCGGTGATGCCCCGCATGAAGGCACTCAAAAAGATCATGCTCCAGACACCGATAATAACTGCACTCAAAATAACCAAAGTGCGCTTAGGATTTCGCCAGATGTTTCTCCAACCTATCTGAAAATTCATGTTAAATCACTTTTCATTTGCTATAGGTTTGTGGAACTCAAGATCCCAATTTTTCCCGTCTTTGGGAGCCAGTGCCATGATTTTCTATCATATATGATGAAAAGTGGCTCAGGGCGCAAGGCGCATGGCACAAGGAAAAATTTTTAAGAACCTTGAGCCGTGTGCCTTGGGCCGTTAGCCCTTTTTTTATATCGCCTTCATGGCATCGACCGGTCTCAAACGCTTGGACTTGAACGCAGGATACAGGGCGGTCAAGATGGTGATTATTAGCACAATACCCGCCCCAATGGAGATAGAAAGCATTGAGAGTTGGGGATACATCCTTTCGGGCAGACCATAATGCCGCATCAGCTCGGATGCTCCGGAAATCAAAATGCCGTGCACTTGAAAATACCAGGTGACAAGACTTCCCAGGATGATTCCAAAGACGATCCCTAAGATGGTAATCGTTGAGGATTCGAATATGAGGAGCTTGGCCAGCCGTCCCGGTGTGGTTCCAACAGCCAGAAGAACCCCGAATTCCCTCGTGCGCTCGAAGACCGCCATGAGAAAGGTGTTGAGAATACTGAAGGCTACGACCACGATTAAAATGATGTAGAAAATGAACCCACTGACCAGATCCATCTGAATCGCCTGGATCAACCCTGGTATGAGTTCCATCCAGTCCAGAACCACTAGATTTTCTTCCTTATTGGTGTTTTTGATACCGGCTGTAATCTTGCTCTTTATCTCCTGTACTTGCTTGAGGGATTTACCCAAAGCAACCACCTCGTGAACGGCACTGCCCATGCCGTAAACATCTTGAAAATATTTTAGAGGAATACGGATGGTACTGCGATCAAACTCGTCCTGGCCGGAACTAAAAATACCTTTGACCTTAACCACGGTAGCGGCAACAGAACCGTCAAGTCCCTGACCCAATATCACCAGCTCGTCCCCAAGACCCACATGCAGATTTTTGGCCAGGAGGGCCCCCACCAGGGCCTGATCCCAATCGCCCGGGGAGAGGTAGCTGCCCTGACGGATCAGTTTTTTCAGAGTAGAAACATTCGCTTCTCTCAGCGGGTCAATGCCGACCACCAAGACACCATAAGTTCGGTTTTCGGAAGAGACCAGCGAAAAGGCGTTCGCCCGTGAGGTATGGGATGCTACTTCCGGTGTGTTCTCCAAAAGGCTGTAAAGTGCTTCGGGATCCCGAACCACCAGCCGCATATCCCTTTTTTCTTGATAGTCTTTGGTCTGTACCTGGATGTGTCCGGTGGAAATCTTCACGGAGGCGTTAATCATCGCGTCATAAGAACCGAATTGCCAGGACAACATGAATACCAACAGCAGGCTTGCAAAGGCGATGGCGCAAATGGTTAAAATGGATCTTCGGGGATTCCGCCAGATGTTGCGCCAAGCCATTTTGACATCGATGGAAATGATGTTCTACCTCCTCGAGGATTTAAGGGATGACAAGGTAAAGAGGCGGTCGGGCAGATCATCTTTAAAGGTGAGTTCTATATAATCCAGTAACGTGTACTCGTCCTTTATGTCCGCCTTCTGCATTTTCCAGATTTTTGGAAACAACTTACCCCCGAGCATCTGGATCTTCGAGCCCGTCATGGCCTTGACCAGCTCGAAGTCTTCATCATAAAATGCCTGGCTGAGGAGAATAAAATCTTCGCGAATTTTTAGCTTCTGCATGCCCCAAATGACCGGGGCCCCTGGTTTGGGGATAGATTCGGTGACGTACACTTTTTTACCATCATGAGTCTCTGTGCTGCTGAGTGTATGGGTGTAGTCCTCGACAAAACTGTCCGACTTCGCCAAGTCGTTATTGGAAAAATCAGAACCCATCCAGGACTGGGACATCATGGATGGTGGAAGTTTGATAACCCTGTTGATTTTGGGATTATAGGTCCACATTTCCGGCCCTCTCTTGAGGGTGCCGTTGCCCTTGTCCTTCGGAGGCGCAATGATTGTGAAGAGGCTGTTTTTTTGCCCCTTGGTCCAGGCCTTCATGGTCATGGTCCGTTCCCAACCCGGACGGTGGATGGTCATGGCAACCGTGGCGATAGAAGCGATCCCCCGGTAATACTCCACCGCAGCCTGGACCAACTCCTGGATATCTTGTGAGGAGGCTTTTGAAACCAAGGCAATAAGAAGGAAAAAAGTAAAGCAGGCAGCCGTTATTCCTTTTTTTAACATATTATTTTCCTGTATTTAAAATTCTCTGAAGTAACCCTATCATTGCTTAAAAGGCATAACAAGAGACGATAAAAAAAAAATTAAATCTACGAATTATCTTATTTCTCAATATTTCTAAACGTAGTCGCAGGCTCGGCTCATCACGGTCTCCGTAAAGCCGAAACCATAGACCTCAGCTTTGGTTCTTTTTCCATTGGCAATAAGAATGACTTCTTCCAGCAGATCATCGCCCACATCATTGATGGATCTTTTTCCTTCGAGTACTTCACCGAAATAGAGATCGGTGTTGTCCTTCATTTTAACGAACGTGTCTTTGTTGGCCGTCACCTTTAAAACAGGCGCTATGGGATTACCAATGGGGTTTCCTCTACCCGTGGTGAATATAATCACCTGGCAACCACCCGCAACTTTTGCCGTGACGGAGAGCACATCATATCCGGGCGTGTCCATGATCACGAGGCCCTTTGACTCAGGATTTTCAGCATACTCTACAATTTCCATCACAGGACTTGTTCCACCTTTGTGGATGCACCCAAGGGATTTTTCCTCGATCGTCGATAGGCCTCCTTCTTTGTTCCCCGGCGAGGGTTGGCCTGATCTCACATCTTCGTTCACACTTTGAAGTTGTTTCTCCCGTCTTTCGACGATTTCGAAGATCTTACGACTGACCTCAGGGCTGGCAGCCCTTTCAGCCAAGAGGTGTTCCGCGCCGATTATTTCCGTCGTTTCGCTAAACATGGCAGTGCCGCCCAAATCGACGAGGAGATCGCTAAGTCTGCCGGCAACGGGGTTTGCGACCAAGCCGGATGTGGAATCAGAACCCCCACATTCTATTCCTACTGTGAGATGGGAGAGATCAAACGGCTCCCGCTGGCAAGAAGAGGCCTCTCTTACTAAATTCTGCGCAATTCGAAGCCCTTTATTGATCGTATTGAGGGTACCCCCCTCTTCTTGAATCAGTAAGCCCTCCAACGGTTTATTGGTTTTAGATCTGATGATTTCAGACATATCTTCAATTTGGTTCAGCTCACAACCGAGGCCGATCATAAGGGTGCCAAAGACATTGGGGTTTGCAGCGAGTCCTGACAGGACCGTTTGGGTTATTTTTCGGTTCACATTGACCTCACCACATCCGTTTTGATTGACTAGGCTGACGGCTTCCGGTAAATTTTCGGCGATGATTCGGCAGGTTTCATTGGCACATGCGACGGTCGGAAGAATTAGAATATGGTTTCTTGTACCTATCTTCCCATCCGGTCTAGGATAGCCTTGAAATTTCATGATGATTTCCCCCAAAACTAAGATTTTTCTTTTGGGCTGGCAATATTATGATCGTGGACATGACTTCCTTTGCTGATGTTTTCTAACGCTTCACCGATGAGTTGCCCGTACTTGTAAACGGGTTTTGTTTTTTCAATATCTGCAACGGCAATTTTATGAAACTTCGGGATCTCTTCCCGGCTGACAATTTCCACCACCACCTCATCTTTTTGGTACCTGGCAACGCTGCCGGCCTGTAGCAATTCGGTGGTCGTAACGACGTTGTCATCGTTATGAATGAGTATAGCGTTCATTGACTTGTCCATGGGAAAAACCTCCGCCCTAAAATGCCAAAAGACCCATTCGACCACCTCGATCCTTAGGCTATCAGCTCCCAAACCCAAACCGGTGGCCAACACGAGATGCCTCATTCTATATTTCAACTTTAAATTGTCAATTCAAAAAATAACCCATTGGATTTACGTCGTTTTTCGTGAAAATTTCTGTCTTTGTCGGCCTGAATTCATGGCGCTCGAGACAATGGATGGAGTGGATATTTCTATTCCCTTTTCGTTTGAATGACCCGAGTAATGATGGTATAGACCAGAAATAAAAAAATTCAAGAAGAACCGACCTCTCAAATGGTGGCGGAGTCCCCAATAAATTGATTTTATTAGGGAAAGGAGTTCTATAATGGTAAAGATTTTAACGGCACCGAACCGCTATATCCAGGGATACGACATTATTAAGGACTTTGGGAAATATATATCACACCTAGGATCAAAACCCTTCCTGGTTGGCGGAAAAACGGCCCTTTCTATCGTAAAAGAAAGTGTCACTAAAAGTGCGTCTGAACATTCCATGGAATGTGGTTTCGAGGTGTTTTCAGGAATTGGGACGCGATCGGATGCCACGGAACTGGCAAAAAAGGCATCCGATTTTGGTGCAGATATCATTGTGGGTGTCGGAGGCGGGCTTGTACTCGATACGGCCAAGGTGGTTGCCCATGAAACGGATTTATGGCTTGTCGTCGTACCCACCATTGCTTCAACCGATGCACCATGTAGCAAAGAGGCCTTACAATATACGGAGGATCACCATCTGGACAGAGTGGTCGAACTGAAAAGGAACCCTGACGTGATTATGGTGGATACCCGGATCATTGCTGAAGCCCCAACCAGGTTTATTGTC
>JAQYVK010000068.1 GCA_030145585.1 Desulfatiglandales bacterium
AGGCGTTTTTATCCGTTCCGGATGGTAGGCAAAATGCGCGTAGTTAATGCCTTTGACGCAAATATGGCCCCTGCTGGCGGGATGGTTGGGATCCGGTTTTATTTTCTTGATCTTGCCGTCCTCAACATGGACCAGGACCCCACATTCTGAATGGCACCCTTGACATACCGTTCTCACAACTTTATTCATAAGCCCCCCTTCATCATGAAAAGATTAGGGATTCAGATAAAAAATTTTATTCCTTTCGCAGAGTTCCCAGAGCCCTATAGGGTATTTTCTTTTCGCCTATCCCATTTTTAGCGAGACAATAGGTAAAAAGAATAAAGCCTGCAGTAAGATGAACGGAGGGTCAACATGGCGTATGAAGACCTATCGCATGAATGCCGGCAGCCAGAGAGCGAGAGATGGGAAAAAAATGATCAGTATCAGCACAATAAGATCCAACCCCAAAAAAGGTAATCCCGCTGTGTAGATATCCATCATCTTTGTGTCCTTCGGTGCCACCCCTTTCATCACGAACAGGCTCATACCGAAGGGCGGCGTCGTCATTGCCATCTCGAGATTGAGCAGGAATAATACGCAGAACCACACCGTATTATATTCTAGAGATTTAACAACGGGAATAAAAATGGGAAGCGTAATCATCATGATCGCAACAACATCCATGAAACTGCCGAGGAAAAGCACAATTCCCATCATTATTAAAATGATAACAGTGGGTGGTAATTGTAGATTCATGACAATGTCACTCAGACCGTTCGTAGCACCGCTAAAGGCGAGAATCTGACTGAAGGCGGTGGCGCCGGCAATAATAAGGAAAATCATGCCCGAAACCGAGAGGGTGCCTATAATGGACTTTTTGAAGACATCCCAGTTCATCCGTTTATATAAGAATGCCAGAGCAATGGTCCCGACGGAACCTGTAGCTGCCGCCTCGGATGGGGTGGCTACGCCTAAAAAGATCACGCCTATCACAAGAAAGATAACGATTCCCTGGGGGAGGACATACTTTACCAGATCTCTTATCTTTTCCGACATAGTCACATCTTCAATTTCATAACTCGGGGCAATGGATGGCTGTGCCCAGCATCGAATGATGATGTAGGCCGCGTAAAAGACGGCCATTACAAGGCCTGGAATAATAATCGCCATGAGAATCCTACCAATGGATACTTCAGCTATGGCGCCCAGCAGAACAGCGAGGCTGCTGGGAGGAACCATCATGGCTATCCCGCCGCTCCCCAGGATAGGACCAAGGCTCATCGGTTTTTTGTAGCCCTGTTTCTCCATTTCAGGAGCCAACACCGACCCCAGCATGGCGACACTGGCCATGCTGGTGCCCGTTAAAGTTGAGAAAAGGGTCCCGGCACCCACCGCCAGTAAACCCAACCTCCCCGGAAGACGCCCGAGCCATTTGTCCACGACCTTTATTAAAACCGGGGCTATTCCTGAGTGGAACATGACCTCGCCCATGAGAATAAACAATGGTATGGGAAGCAGTATGAAGGAATTTGTCGTGGTATATATGCTTATTATGAGTTGCTCCAGACCTATACCACCGCCAAAAAAGATGTACATCCCTCCGACGCAGATGAGCAGGAAGCAGAAGCCGATCGGCATGCCCGATAACATCAGTATAAACAGAATACTAATAATGAGTATGAGTACGAATTGCCATGCCACGATGGTTTACCTTTGGTTTTGTAAAGTGTCCGAGGGTACCCTGTTGTCACCCTCAGGATGCTTCCAGCTTGATAGGGTGTTACTTATTTTCCTGAGGAATTCAAGAAAGAGAAGGGTCGTGCTTAGAGGAATTACAGCGATGACCGGCCATTTATAAATCCTCAAAAACGTCTGCGTAATAAAGCCGGTCTGGTATAGATCTATCACAACTTTGACACCATACCATGTCAGGATAAAGCATATGATAGCAGCGATAGAGAAAGTAATGGTGTTTAATATGGCCTGGCCTCTTGGACCGAGTCCACTAATCAGCATGTCCATTCGTATATGGGATCCTTTTCTCAACACCCAGGCGGACACCAAAAAGGGGACCCAGAGCACGATATAGCCGGAGATCTCCACTACCCAGCTCGTTGGGCTGTTAAAAAAATATCTCAGAATAACTTCCCAACAGACGCTTAGAATCAGGAATACAAGAAGAGCACCGCCTAAAAACGCCGTAACATCCAGGATTCGATCAAAAACAGCGTTGGCTTTGGCCCTCAACTTCATGCTCACTCCGGCCTCCTTTAACCCAGATTCTTTAGATGTTATCCTAGCCAGGCGCAGAAAACCATGGTACCCCTCCATGGCGGGATACCATGGTTTTTCAAGACGCAGTCCCCTCGTGCGGGTTGGCTTCTGCGAATTTCGCTTAGAGTCCCCGTAGCTTTGCTACGGGGAGCTTTATTGTTTGGAGTTCTGGACTACTTTCCAAAAATCTCTTTAAATTTTTGCATACTCGCAGCCGGGTATTTTTTTGCATCATCTGCCCACCCTGCTGAGTAGGCGGTATCAACATACCATTTGGCAACGTCGGGCGGGAGCTTGAGAAACTTTGCCCCGCCATCAGCCGCTTTCTTCCTGTACATAGCTGTCTCCTGATCAAAGATATCAGGCCATGCCTTTTCTGTTTCAATCTGGACCTCTGTGACCAATTTTTTCAGATTGTCAGGCAGGCTGTTCCACTTTTCCAGGTTCATGAGGACCGTCGGCGTGGCTTTATAGAAAAAGTGGTCGATCACATAGGGCGCGACTTCAAATTCTCCAGTCCCAACATAGACGTTGAGCCCGACTATATTCCCATCGAAGACACCCCGTTCAACGGAGGGGTAATATTCCTTAAGAGCCGCCTTCACCGGGGTGGCTCCCAGCGCTTTAAAGTGAGCCAGAAATGAGGGGCTGCCCCCTATCTTGAGCCCCTTAAAATCCGCTTTGCTCTTTACCGGTTTTCTGAGGCACACAAAGAAATAGTGGCCCCGAATAGGCTGCTGCCTCCCCACATAGTATATGCCGGCTTTGGCATGGATGTCTCTCATGTGTTTATACATCCCTTTAGCCCGCTCCTCTTCTACCGTCAGGGGTGAAAGCCGATTCGTATCAGCCCCGGGAACGACGCCGCTATAAAACCCGGATGGAACAAAGGCCATATCGATTGTACCTTTTGACACAGCTTTTCCCAGATCAAAAGGAGCGATGACCTCCGGTCCTCCGCGGGGATTGATCATAAGCGCACCATTGGACCGTTTGTTGATTTTATCAACAAAGAGGGGTATCCAGCCGCGGTAGGATAGATTCATTTTGGGGACATATCCAACAAGGTTAAGCGTTATCTTGCCGGCCGCTACTGCCGGTTTCAGGGTCAAACTACCAAAAACCAAATATCCCGCTACCAAAACCATGATTACGATAAAAATGGACTTTTTCATTGAGCTGCTCCTTTCTCTTGATGTTATGAAAATAAGGTTTGGTTAAATTTCAGCTTCCCTTGCCGCCCACAGTTGTTTTCAAAAGGGTTAATGATTAAGAATAATTCTTCTCCAATTTAATTGGAGAAGAGGGTCCAAGGACTTACAAAATAGAACCGCAGAATATCGAACAAGGAATAATGAATATCGAAGGGGAAAAAAACTTCATGATTCGACATTCCTTGTTCGATATTCGATATTCGTTTTTAATTTCCTCGACCCCTTGTATCCTCTGAGATCAGACCTACTCAATTGGAGATAATCAACTTATTAGACCTTAATTAACTACAATTAATCGGGAGATGATCATTAAGAATAGATCTGATATAATCTCGATATAATGGCTTGGTTCAACTCCTCTTCGGTCATGGGGGTATTCGGCTGTTTTGGATGCGGATCAGGCGGTGTTATTTTGGCCTTAGCCTCCTCCTCGCTCAATCCTTTGTCAATGGCTGATCGAACGACCTCGACCCACTGTTCGATAATATTGGATTGCTCTTCAAGATATGCTTTTGTGCAAAGCTCGCCGTGGCCGGGTACGATGACGTCTACATCGAGTTCACCGATTCTCTTCAAAGACTGCAGCCATTTCTCAGGGTCAGCCTCGTGGAGCCAGCACTTCCTGCGGTGAAAGATGATATCCGTGGTGAAGACCACCCTTTCCTCCGGGATGTAGACCCCTATTCCGCCGGGAGAGTGCCCCGGCAGAGAAAACAATCTGACCGTGAGGCCGCCCAGGAACATGTCCAAGCCTTCGGTGAAGGTGACGTCCGCAAGTCTCAGGCGGAAGCCCTCCATGAGAGGCATCCCTTCTGGATTCAAATGTGCCATTCTCTTCATTACCGTTTCTGTCCCCACCTCTGCCAGAGTCTCTCTTGTTTTTTGGTGGGTAATGAGAGTCCCGGGGAAAAAATGGCTGGTTTCCGTATGGTCGGGGTGCTCCTCGGTGTTGATCAAATAGAGCACCTCCCCCTTTTCCATAACCTCGTCCCGCCAGCGAACGGCATCTGTAGCGAAATGCGGCGTATCAATGAGAACATTCCCTTCCTTTGTGGTAATGAGGCCTAAATTACATGCAAAGATGCCGGTCTCCGCATATACATTTTCTGTAACTTGTTTCATCTAATCCTCCTTATGCTTTAATACTAAAATGAGCATAATTGTTTACGTGAAAAAGTCTTTGTGATCCTTCTCCTCGAAAAAGATATTACACTTAATCGAATTTTGGGATAATGGGTAAAAGCAAATATGATGGATACTTTTCGTTATGATAAATTTTATGGACTGTCGTTTTACTGCTGCAAATGTGGTTCGGAATATATTCAACATTGGTAGCTCCAGCCACACCGGTCGGAAGATCCAGACTTTTGATATCAACACAGATACGATGTCCTCTCCTGAATAAATTCGCGGTTGAAAGGATTTCAATCGCATATTCATTTATTTCGCCCGGTATCACGGCTTTCCGCGCCTCCCTGGTCAAGGGGTGCCATGGTCTCCAGGGCTTCGATCTCTTTGGATCCAGCGCTCGATGGCATGCTTTAAGCCAGCCTCTGGTGAGTTCCCTCTCGTGAAGATTGCCCGGAATTTCCGTCTCCCCCTCTTTTGCGGTCATCACGGATACATCCGGACCCAAATCTTTCAAGGCAATCATCCAGTTGGTATCCTCCTGGTCTATCTCGGCGAAAAGATAAAGGGCGCTTGGGCCAATAACGAGTGTATCTTCCGGCAAGGGATCCGTCATATAACGAAGTCCCTGTAATTTTGTTGTGTGGGTGGGCGGCATTTGAAGGAAAGCATCGGGTTTTTCGTAGCCTTCGTTGCTTGACGGTGTAACCGGGTCCATCTTTAGTCGTTCCCAGCTGTGGAGGTAGAACTTTGTCCACTGGGCTTCAGGAAGGGGCCAATCATCTGCATAACGCCATTTATTGGCGCCCATCACCCAGACTTTTACCGGAGGTTCATCCATGATGCCCGTATCAATGCCCTTCAGCCAGTGGTCGTTCCACTGTAATATGTCGTCGTGGAATGAGTGGAAGGGTCGTTCAAGATGGGCGGGCCCTGGAAACATGAGTTTCTTAGGAGCCTTTATCTCCCTATACCATGTCTGGCATCCCTGTAAATGGGTTTTATAGGTATAGCCGTACCATCCTGATCCGGTATAGGTCGGCACTTTTATTTTCTCGAATTCCCTTTCGCTCTTTTCTACAATCTCCTCTTTGTCATAGGGATCGATGAGAACATGAAAATAAGGGGGCAGGTGCTGTCCCTTCATGGTCAACACATTGTAGATGTGGGGGTACATCTTGTAGTCCGGATTTTCCATGGCCTCTTCCCATTTTTTCTCTATGTCGGGAGGAAGTTCCTCCGGCCTTCCCTTCTGCTGATGTATAACGGAAAAGTGACTGATAAGATACCTGAAGAGATGAATGACACCGCCCGGGTATTCATCCCGGAATCCACCCAATTCGCCGTAGGCTCCGCGGGAGTCAAAGGGGAAGATAGCCTTTAGGTGTGGGGGCTGCTGTTTGGCAACGTATAGTTGTTCCGCCCCGAAACCGGATATCCCGATCATTCCGACGTTCCCATCGCACCATGGCTGCAGAGCGATCCATTCAATCAGATCATAAGAATCCCACTCCCGAGAGCCCCCTCCCTCTGCTTTGCCGATTCCCCTTGGGCTGCCAATCACATGTACATAGCCCCTGGATACGAAATATTTTGTATCTCCCGCTTCCATTGGCCCTGTCCAGAGAGGAGACCAGGCTGGCTGGGGAGGCAGCGCTTTTGCCATTTCAGGTCCCTGGAAATCCTTATTGTATATTGCAAAGGCAAGAAGAGCTGGGAATTGTTCTGAAGAATCGGGTCGGTAGATATCCACACACAATTGGACACCGTCCCGCATGGGTACCATCACATCCCTTTCCTGGACCATTTTTTCATACTGGGATTCGCGTTGATAATTTGATGGCGGCGAATCAGCGGCATTCATGATTTTTAACTCCCTATCCATGTTTTTTCTCCTGATCTTTTAAGGCCATTCAAGATTATTGATTCTCGTTGGAAGAATACTTTGGCTCTTATTAAATGTCAATATTTCAACTTCTTGTTACTCGACTTTTATTCGATAGGATCATATAAAGGGTCATCATCCTTCACTTTGTATATCTTGCAAAGAAGGGCCCTCAAGTTGACGGACCCGACAGCGGGATCGTATGGACCTGCGTCATCGGTGAGAACATTGGCGTTGCTTGTCAAAAATCGCGCGTGGCCTTCCTTCTCCCAATAGCAAAAGCTGGCCTGTACCACAACGACACGGGGGTCTATCCCTCCAAATAGATTGGCTACCTGTCTTATCCTTCCCCTCGGCGATTCGATCCAGACCCAATCTCCCTCTTTGATACCGTGTTGTCTTGCCGTATCGGGGTGGATCTGCACCCGAGGATAGTTTTGCAGTTCTCGGATCCATGGCAGATTGGTGTACTGGGAATGGAAGTGATAGGGGATTCGTCCCCCGGTATTTAGGATTAAGGGATACTCCTTCGACAGCTCAGGGGTGGAGTAATAGCTCTCCGAGGGCTCCTCATAGTAAGGGAGGGGGTCGTATCCCATCTCCTCCAGCATGGTGGAGTACAGCTCTACCTTGCCGGTTTTAGTCGGAAAACCACCGCCTTTTCGCCAGATATCAGTTTTGTACTTGTAGTAGGGCTGATCCTCTCCCATTCTTGCAAGCATGCCCATCTCCTTGAAATCCTTCCACTTGATCTTGGCTTTTCGAAGTTGATAGTCGAGCATCTCTTCCACTGTCTTCCAGGGCCAGTATTCGGGGGCGATCCTTTTACCGATCTCAAGGTAGATCCAGGCTGAGGATCGTGCCTCACCCGGAGGATCGACCGCCTTGTTTATGGCCCTGATCAAGAAACGCGGGTGAAAATCCCATATGTCATCGTCTTCCAGCCAGTGGGCCACCGGCAGAACGATATCGGCCATTTCGCACAACGTGGACATGTATTGATCGGCCACGGCGATGAATTCCAGGTTCAACAAGCCTTTATACACATTTTTCGTATTCGCGTTGCTGAAAAGAAAATTTCCTCCGTGCTGATAGAGCATCTTGATGGGGCATTTTCCCTCTCTGAGCTGCTTTAAGACCTTTTCCGCATTGGCAAAACCGGGTGTCATGAGCCGGTACTCTTGGTGACCTATGCCGCTTTCAAGGTTTTCTCTGAGGACATTCTCATTGATCTCCATATGAAAGTCCTCCAGAGGCCCTGATTCCGGAGGAAGCCAAGAGACCATGCTGCCGGGCCTCTCGACATTTCCTGTGACCGCCAACAAGGCCATAATGGCCAGCCCATTGGAGTGGCTGTTGTGCATGGCGTCGAGAGGCTCTCCCATCTGAATGCAACCCGGCTTTTGGGTGGCAAATATCCTGGCGGCCTCGATGATCTTCTCTTTCGGGATCCAAGTGATCTCCTCTGCTTTAGCCGGTGTAAAATCCCGAACCCTCTCGGTTAATTTGTCAAATCCGTGAGTCCATTTGTCGACGAATTCTTTGTCGTATAGGCCTTCATTGATGATCACATTAAGCATCCCAAGGGCAAGGGCGGCATCGGTTCCGGGTCGGATTTGAAGCCATAGAGTCGCCCGACTCGTGATCGCCGTTGCTCTCGGATCGATGACAATAAGGTTCTCGGCGTGTTTCAAAGAATCTAAAAACCAGACCCCCATTTCGCCGTCGGCATTGGAAATCTCTATTTGTTTGGCCCAGGAGATTTGTGTTTTGGGAAATTCTCCGCCCCACCCATGATAGTCACAATAAAGCCGGGGGAACCCGAACATAGAAAAAAAAGCCTGCAGCCTTGGGAAAAAACAGATATGGGCGCTGCCCCAATTGGCGTTTCCCGTTCCTATGGATTTACCCAACCTTGCGGTGTACCTGACATAACCCCTACCGGTGCCCTGGCTATTGCTTACGGCATTGGGGCCGTATTTTTTTATGTAATGCCTCGCCTTATCGCTAATTGTATCAAGGGCCTCATCCCAGCTTATTCTCTCCCACTTCCCTTCTCCGCGTTTACCGACCCGTTTCAGGGGATAGTGCAGACGATTGGTGTGATTGATATTCTGTAGGGAGGCCAATCCCTTGGCACACATGGTTCCCTTCGTAGGTGAATCCGGGTCTCCCTCAAGGTAGGTGATCACGCCATTTTCTGTGGTGACAAGGACGCCGCAACCTCCATGGCAGGATACACACGTGCTTTTTAGGACCTGTGTGCTTTGCATGATACCTCCCTCAAAAGGATTAACCTCGTAATCATGTAAGACAAATATAGGGATTGACGATGAAAGATCATAGGCTATTATAGTGTTTCGTGTTGCATTTAAGACGATTCGGCCCCAGCGCGGGCGATGCTTTCGACGGCCTTTTTTGATTGCCTTTTCGCTATCTCCTCGGGAGAGGCCACAACTATGGCCCTCGCCTGGCACGTGGCCTCACAGGCGGTCTTTTTCCCCTCCCGCAACCGATCAATACAGAGATCACATAAAACCAGCTTTCCATTTTCCGTAAAGCTCGGGGCGCCAAAGGGGCATACCCAAAGGCAAGCCATACAACCTACGCACCTGTTTTCGTCTACGAGCGTAATCTTCATCTCCGGGTCTTTATAGATGGCGGAATAGGGACAGACCTCAATGCATGGGGCTTTCTCACAGTGCATACAGGCGATGCCGACAAAGGACTGGGTTACTTTTCCCTTGGGGTCTATCACGGGCCCATTTGGGTAGATCCACAACAGATTTAAGTCCTTCGGCTCAGCAACCGCCTCTAATCTGTCATGGGGTGACCAGGCGTTCTTTACTTTGCACGCAACAATACATGCCTTGCAGTCCATACATAGCTGCGGATCCCGAAAGACGGATTTTCGGTTCATTGCTATCCTCCGTTACCACAAAAAAAGGGTTCAAGGATTCAAGGGGTCGAGGATTCGAGTGATTATAAAAACGAATATCGAATATCGAACACGGAATTTTGAATGTCGAAGGACTGAGAATGTTGAATTATGAAGTTTTTATTTTTTCCCTTCGATATTCGATATTCGTTATTCGATATTCTGCGGTTCTTTTTTTAACTCCTTGACCTCGAACTATTTTTCTATTGATGAGATGGCTTCTAGTATCTCGGTCTCAGTTTTTGTGTTTCCACAAAGTCACAGACGATACGCCCCCGGTCCTCTTTGACCACCACCTTGTAGACATTCCTTGCCTCGTCCCACGAAATTTTCTCGCTCCGCACCTCTTCCATGACAAGGTTGATGTCCCGGTATTCCTCTCTGTCGCGCAGTTCGTTCCTCCTTTTTTCGGTGGCTTCATAATCCACTTCATAGGTATCCGGGTCCAAGACCACGCCGTAGACGTTCTTAGCACGGCCGAGGGAGACTTTCATATCTTCCACATCTTCTCTGACCATCTCCGGGTCACGTTGAAAGGGATTGCCCCAGCCGGCGCCGCCGGTCCCTTTGCTGATCAGGAGATCTCCCGGGTAAACTTCCGTCATATCAATACATTTGAAGACCTCTAGTTCATCCTTCCCTTTTCTCCGGAGGTACATCTCCGGAAGGGGCGCAGGCGGCGCTCCGGCCTGCCCCATCTGTGGAAAAAGCTCTCCGCTGCTGTTTCCGCTCATCAGGAGATTTTTGTTCCATGTAAGGTCTTCATTCTCTCTCTCACAATAATTGCCCGTCGCTCCCGTAAACTGACCGGCACCCTCCGTGTCAGGTTCAAGCCTTACAGTGTGGAAGTGCATTGGGAAAAAAAGCTCTGTGTGCTCTACGGAGCCTCTGTATAGGACGCCGCCCGTCGTGTGACCCCCATATCCTTCCCAACCGTCAAATCCTTTTACCGCCCCGGTGCCGCCACCCTCAATAAACGGGGCTGTAAAATATTCTTCCTGCAATCCCGTTCTCGGATCAATGGTCGGAAACCGCCCCATCGTGTCCGGGCAGAAATGACGGCTCCATGATCCCACGGCCTTATCCGGAACTGCCTTGCCCAATGCTTGAATGGTCACCTCACATATTTCGGTCCCGCTGGTGCAGGCACAGGCCCCATAGGTATGGGGGTACGTCGGGTTAACCACCTTCCCCTCGGGGGCTATGATGGTAACGGGCCGCATGGTCCCGCTGTTACGCGGAATGCTCGGATCCATGGTGAGAAAAAGGCCTAATGAAGTAAAACAATGGGTATTCCCAAGGGGACTGTTGACGAAATCCACCTGAGGATTGCTGTCCGAATAATCAAAGACCATTTCATCGCCCCTGACCGTCAGTTTAACCCTGATCCATACGGGTTGGTCAGGCGTGCTTCCATCCCAGTCAACGGCTGTCTCGCCGGTATACTCGCCGTCGGGGATCTTGCTGATCTCCGCGCGCATTCCCTCTTCCCCGGCCCGGAGCATCTCTTCAAAACAGGCCTTGATGGTGTCCAAGCCATATTTATCAATCAGATCGCACAGTGCCTGCTCTCCCTTTCCCAGGGATCCATAGATGGTCATATTGTCCGCACGCACGCCCGCAGCGTTTCTCACATTCCTCAGAATCAGACCGTAAAGCTCCTCATTCACCTCGCCCTTGCGTATGATCTTCAAAGGGGGAATGTTCAAACCCTCCGCAATGCAATCATAGGCCCTGGGGAAATAACCGCCCGAAAGGGCCCCTCCGGTATCCATCTGGTGCCCCCTCAGATAACCGTAGCATACCAACTCATCTTTGTAATACATGGGCCGGAAAAAGGTCCAGTCCGGGAGGTGCCCGCTCTTGATGATGTGTGAGTCATTGGCGATGACCAGATCCCCGGGATCCATCTGCCCGATACGTTCAATGATAATCTTTGACGGAATTTCAGCGACCAAGGAGTGAGAAGGAAGAAAATCCACCTGCGTCAATATCTCTCCCTCTTTACTGATGAATTGGGGGCCCAGGTCCTGGACCATCCCCATGACAAAGCTCTGGGCGGAATGCATCACCCTGTATCCGATTTCACTGGTGATCGTTAACAACCTTCTCCACACCACTGACAAGGTTACCGGATCCAAGCCTGGCTGATTTGTGTTTGCATTCATTTTTATACCCTCCAAATGCTTTAAGAAATGGACTTTAGGATTTTTTACCTCTCACAGAGCGCACCCGCCGTCGCTAAAGCTATGGCGAGGCAGGCAGAGGTCGCAGAGTCTATTTGATCTGAATTCCTGAGAGGGGAATTCAGATCAATTTGCCATCCCGCTTGCGCGGGGACTCAATATCGTTTTAGCAATTCAATTGGATCTATATTAGACCATAGGTCCCGTCAGGGACTGATGGTTGGTCTGATTCGGGATACCTGTCCCGCTTTTAAGCGGGATCAACGAATCAGACCAAAAAAAATGTTTTCCCCGAGTCCGGCCTCCGAATCGGAGGCGGTGTGCTCGAGCGACCAACGGGAGCGGGTGAGAGAAAAAGCAAACCCTCTTTAACGCATAATATAGCTTGGACCATCAGTTAAGCTGATGGTTTATGGCATTAATCAAGGCGATCTTTTCTCTCCCACTTCGCCGTCCCTCCGGTACCCCGTTCTGAATTGTTTACAATGAGATATAGTCCCCGTATTCTCCCACGCGCATCCTATTTCCAGGGGGAATGACGATCGTGGTCATCTTTTCCTCGACGATACAAGGTCCTTCAAGGATATTGCCGTGAATGAGTTTGTCACCATCATAAACGGCCGTTTTCGTGAAACCATTACTTTCCTCAAAGTAAGCATCACGCTCGCCCTTCAAGGCCGCTGAAGGATCATCATCGGCCTTTCTTAGAGTTTGGAGCTTTGGAGCGGTTATTTTCCCGATGGCGGTCGATTTCCAGGTCATGAAATCAATGGGATAATTCGCATCCGAATACCCGTAAAGTTCTCGATGCCTATCATGGAAGGCGGCTATCCCCGCTTCAATCGTCTTTTCATCGATCGGACCACTCGGCCATTTGGCTTCGATCTCACGGTACTGACCATGATACCGGACCATCATGGAACGTTCCAGAACTTGGTTTTCTTCGGGCACCCCTTCCCTGACCAGAGTTGCCGAACCTTCCGACTCCATTTCGTCATACAGCCCTTTGAGATGCTGAAGATCCAAATCCGGTTTGTTCGTTAAATAGAACCGTGAGTAATCATGCTTCAGATCCGCACCGGTCATACCGAATGCACAGTATACCGGTGCATGCTTGGGGATCAGCACCTTCGACACGCCCAATTCCTCCGCTATCTTGATGGCATGTGCCGGGCAAGCAGCGCCGGCGGCACAGATTGTAAAATCTCTGGGATCGTATCCCTGCCGGGTAAATACCTGCCTTGTCCCGTCGGCCATGGTCGAATTGATAATCTTATATATGGCGGCTGCGGCTTCCACCCTGCTCATACCGAGACGGTCGGCCACTTTCTCTTTGATGACCTTTTCGGCCAGATCTTTTCTTAAGGGCATTTTACCGCCCAGAAAATAATCCGGCGAGATATAACCCAGGACCACATTGGCGTCCGTTACAGTCGGCTCTTCCCCACCCCTGTCATAACATGCCGGGCCGGGGACTGCTCCTGCACTTCGGGGGCCGACATGGAGGGTATTGGATACGTCAAACCAAGCCATACTGCCGCCTCCC
The DNA here is from genome assembly GCA_030145585.1 of Desulfatiglandales bacterium. GTDB lineage: Bacteria > Desulfobacterota > DSM-4660 > Desulfatiglandales > HGW-15 > JAQYVK01. Next base: position 13,154 of record JAQYVK010000068.1, read on the forward strand.
GATCCTATGGTGTGAACATCGATCACGGGTAGTGAAAACCTGTTGTCTCCTATCAGTGATTCCGTCTTGGTGAGAAATCGCCCCTTATCGACGATCAGGATATCATAGCTGGTTCCCCCCATATCGATGGAGAGCATGTTGTCTTCTCCGTAAAGATTCCCGATTATCGTCGCGGCGGAGGGTGCAGCCGCAGGCCCTGACAAGGCCAGAGTCGCCGGCGTATCCAGGGCGACCTTCCAGGTGCCCGTCCCCCCGTTGTTTTGCATAAATAGGAGTTCACCCGTGAACCCTTCCGTTAATAGCAGGTCTCGAAGATTGTGGATATAGTTGTGGATGATCGGCCTTATATAGGCGTCAATAACCGCCGTACTGGTTCGCTCATACTCCCCTACTGTGGGCAGGATTGCTGATGAGATGGAACAGGCTACCTCAGGATAATCCTCTTTAATAATCTCCGCCACCCTCTTTTCATGGGAGTCATTGAGGAATGAAAAAAAGAGGGCCACAACGATGGCTTCGACGCCCTGTTTCTTGAAATAAGCCACCGCTTCATGCACACTCTCCTCGTTAAGGGGTAGGAAGACTTCACCCCTCTTATTGATTCTTTCCTCCACTTCAACCCGGAGACGGCGGGGGACAAGGGGCTTTGGGAAAGGCATTCTCCAGTTGAACATATCGACTTTAGGCACCCTTCGCAGCTCGATCACGTCCGGAAACCCTTTAGTGCATATGATGCCCAACTTGGCGCCCTGTTTGGTAATCACGGCATTGGTGCCTGCTGTTGTCCCGTTGACCATGGTCGTTGTCTGACCTAATAACTGTTTACGGTCTAATCCGCATAGTTTTGAGAGAGCGTCAATCGTATTCATGATACCGATAGTCAGGTTTTCCGGTGTTGTAGGTGCCTTTGCCGTAAACAGGTTGCCACCTTCATCCACACAAACCCCATCGGTGAATGTCCCTCCAGTGTCAATTAATACCCGATAAGACATTTACCTTACCTCCTCATCTTCAACTGAGCTAAGATTTGTTAATATTTTGTTTTTGGAAAGCCTGGAAATACAAATTTAAGGTGAGAAAAACAGAACTAAGCTTCTTTTGGTTTTAACATTTTGTAATTAATATCTAACTGAGTGTCAAGGAATAAAATCCCAATTGGAGCGGGATTTGATGGAATCTCCCTGATCCCCAAAAACTGTCTTGCTTGGGCCTTTTTCGAAATTCAGGTTGTATAGAAAGTATTTGACTCAGTTAAGCAAACAGTGTTAGTCATTCTTTTAACTTTATTTTCCGAAGATAGTCACATTTTTCTAATGAAAGGGGGCAGGAAATGGATGTAAATCTCGAAAATAAAATCGCAGTGGTCACCGGAGGGACCCGGGGCATCGGTCTGGCATGCGCAGAGCAATTGGCCGCCAGTGGCGCAACAGTCGCTGTCGTCGGCAGCCGGTCGGAAACCGTGGAAAAGGGCACGGAGATGGTCGAAAAAAAAGGAAAAGCCCACGGATATCAACTTGACGTGACCGATGTTCCGGCCATTGCACCCACTATAGAAAAAATCCGGAAGGATTTGGGGGAAATTGACATTCTGGTTTGTAGTGCAGGCATCGACATCGGTAAACCGACCCTCGCGGTGGATGTCACCGAAAAGCAATGGGATGATTTGCATAGGGTAAATGCCAAGGGACTCTTTTTCACCAATCAGGCCGTCGCCATTCAATCCATGATTCCCCGCAAAAACGGTTCCATCATCAATATCGGCTCTACCGTCGGCCTGGTCGGTGCCCCCAATTGTATGCCCTATAATACAAGCAAAGCCGTGGTATCGCAATTAACCCGTTCGGAAGCCGTTGAATGGGGTCCGCACAATGTAAGGGTCAACTGCGTCGCCCCCACATGGGTGGAAACCGACCTGTCGAAACCACTGTTAAACCTGCCGGGGTTTATTGAGCATGAGTTGGGCAAAATTCCCATCAACCGCATTGCAAGGTTGGATGAAGTAGGGGCCGCAGTCTGTTTTCTTGCCAGCGACCTGGCCACCATGGTCACCGGCATTCAATTTCCCGTTGACGGCGGGTGGACTTGCCAGTAACACCATTTTTCAGATCGCAAGAAAGGACACAAAACACCTAAAAAAATCCGTAACCAAAGTCACAAGCCACCCTCTTGACGGGGCTTGTGACTTTATTCGCCTTCGCCAGAATACCCTGTAGCTTGTCGAAGCGCAGCGTAGATGCCGCTTGCGGTGCGGGGCTACATGGATGAATGGTAAGGCGACGCGCCGAAGCTCTTTAGAGCGAAGGTGGGTTGGTCCGCCATTCTGGCTCAATTTTCAATGGCGGATTGGCTTCTGCGAATTTCGCTTTGATACCCCGCAGCTTGCTGCGGGGAGCTTCATTAAGGTTTCAAAACAATCTTTCCGAGATGCTCTCTTCGCTCCAGGATACGATGGGCCTCTGCCGCTTCTTTTAAAGGAAGGACCCTATCAATCACCGGATCAAATCTGCCTTCCCCCAATAATTTGAGAATCATCTTCTGATCATTGCGTTTTGACGCACGAACGCCCCTTATATTGGGCGCCATTCCAATCATGAAATTGAAACCTAAAGGCACATCAGGGCTACCACTCCCTCCAACGACGGCCAAGGTTCCGTCCATTCGCAGG
>JAQYVK010000069.1 GCA_030145585.1 Desulfatiglandales bacterium
CGAATATATGTGTAGGGTTTTTCATGGATCCGTTTTTTTGTTGCTTTGAGTCATTCAAGGGATTAACACCGCCTTGATATTTCCATTACAAATCTATATGCTGGAATCAATATACACAAGTCAAGAATGTAAAATTGGGCATTGATAATTAATATCTGGATCATCTCCGATTTAGTTGAAGGAAAAATGTGGAGTTCATTTTCAAAAAGGTTGCTCAGATTAGAAGGATTCAAGGGGTCGAGGGGTCGTGCCCGCCACACAGACGGCGGGCAGAGATTCGAGTGAAATACCATAAAATTACAGGCCGTTAAAATATTTATAGAAATTTTATAAACCCTGTTTGGATACTTACAAGATGACAGGAAAATGCATAGAACAAGATCAATATACTCTTTTATTACTATTAATGATAAGGGATGTTTAAAGCATTGATAAGATCGTCGCAAAGCAGACACTTGACCCCTTGAATCCTTGAATCCTTGAATCCTCTTCTCCAACTAATTTGGAGAAGAACCTAATATCTTAATTTTGCATGCGTCACAGGTTCTCATGGACATCATATTTTTCCAAGTAGACGGAGGCTAAAATGAAAAAAAATGCAGGGATGGCCTTGGTTATCGTACTCTTCTTGGTCTTTTTAGGGTCGGTCTCAACCCAGGCCGAAACCATCACGCTCACCTTGACCGATCAAAATTCGGAGTTCGCCTGGGGGTCGGTACATGCCTTGCAACCTTGGGTAAAGCAGATTGAGAAGGTCACAAAAGGTAAAGTCAAGATCCAGATCTACCCCAACCAGACCCTATCCCAGGGAAAAGACAACTGGAATGCGGTCAGAGATGGCTTTGCTGACATGGGCAACTGCTTCCATGGGTATTGGCCTGGGATGACTTCACTGGCTGATGTGATCAGCCTTCCTTCGCTGCCATTTGAAAGGGCTGAAAAAGGCAGTGAGGTGCTCTGGAAACTTTATGAGAAGTTTCCATCCATCCAGAAGCAATTTCAGGACAACCATGTCCTACTTCTCTACACGAGCAATCCCCATACCCTGATTACCACGAGGAAACGGGTCAAGACCCTTGAAGATGTCAGGGGGCTCAAGCTCAGGGTGGCAGAAGGCCCCCCGAATGACCAGGTGATGGCCCTGGGAGGGGTCCCCAAGTTGACTTCCACGGATGAAGACTACGTCGCCATGCAGAGAGGGATCATAGATGGTACAGGTGCGTCCTATGAGGCGATCATCCGCAAGAGACTTTATGAAGTGGTTAAATATTATACGGAGGTGCCTTTCCCCGCTGACTACTTCTCAATAGCCATAAACAAAGATAAGTGGAACGGCCTACCTCAAGATGTCAGAGATGCAATAAACAGGGTTAGCGGTCTTGAAGGTTCTAAGTTTTGGGGCAGGGCTTATTTTGACACAGCCAAACAGGGCCTGTTTGAAAAGGCAGGGGTAGAGATCAATTTTTATTCCCTCCCGGGTGTGGAACGGGCCCGATGGCAGGAAGTGGCAGGGAAACCCGTCTGGAATAAATGGGTCAGTTGGATGAGAGAGAATGGGCACCTAGACGCTCAGGATATCCTCAACACAGCCGTTGATATGCTGAAGTAAATTCGGAAGTCGGAATTCGGAATTCGGAATTTTTAAATCGAAAGATGCCCTAGATCAAAACCAAATAAATCACGAAACCACGAAAAAGGGGAAATCTTTTTGGACGCAGATTACAGGCCCGCCCTGGTGCGACTTGATTGTAGATTGCTTGAGGACCCTACAGTATTTCAGAACCAAAATCTTGAAATGAGCGCAATGTTTTTTCGGTCTGGGCCAGGGATCCCCCAGATATAAGTAACAGCAAACAATGACGAAGAGATTGTTTAGCATATAGGGAGAAGGCCTCAAAGGAAAAATAAACTTGTTCATTATTTCTTAAAAGGCCTACTCCCAATGTTTAATCCTGCAAGGCAGGATTGAACTCCCGCTTCGCGGGAATGTTAAACAATCCTACTGTATTCTGTCTCCTAATCTTTGTATTTAGTGTCAATTAGTGTAGATGAGTGGTTAATAATTTTTCGTATGCCTCTCTTCCTGATTTCGCCTGTCCCGTCCTGGCGGGTAAGCGACGGCGGATGCTTTCGTGATTATTTGTTTTCTGTTTTGGCATCTTGCCCGCCGTCTGTTTGGCGGGTTAAACTCACTTGAATCCTTGAGTCCTCGAACCCTTTCCTTCAGCATCCCCCTTGGTCGTCATATGTCCCAAGCTTTAGGAAGATCGTCAATATAGGCCCTGCGAGCATATAACACCCGACAAGAATGAGGCCGAGTCCAAAGGTGTAAGTCTCACCCATATATCCCACAAACGTAGGAATGAGTCCGCCTCCCAGTAGAAAGGCGGAGGGTGGCCCGATCGCGTTTGTGACGCTGCGCATATTTGGGGGGGTAATTCGAGACAGGGCCGCAAATGCGCCGGGGAAAAAGGAAGCAAGAAATGCAGGCTGTATAAATATCGCGGCCACGAGCCATCCACCGTGAAGGACACCGAGCAATATGGTGAGGATTCCCCCAGCCAGTAAAACGACCGCCATGGTTCTCTTCTGGCCGACATGGTCTGTGACCCAGCCGGCCATAAAAACCACAAAAAGCCCCGATATTTGAGAAAGGCCCAACAAGGTGTTGGCCCATGTAAGGTCCATACCCCGCTCGGTCATCAGGAAGAGGGGAAGCATGGTGTAAATCCCTATTGTTCCTCCCATCGCCATAGAGAAGAGCAGGATCATAATCCAGAAGGATGATTTTGTCAGGATGGTTTTCATGATACTAAAATTTGGGATTCTGCCGGGAAAAGCACCCCCCCGGCCAAAACCCTTGTAGGCCATCACGGACAATAGGGAGAGCACTCCGATAAGCACCACGATCGTTCGCCAGGATAACCAGCCCATAAGCGCTGCCGCAATGAGGGGGGCTGATACAAAGGCCAGGGGTGGTGCTGATTGGTGTACCCCTAAAGCTTTTCCCCAGTCCGGTCGCCTAACCTCTGCCGTGATGGTGGCCATGGCGGATGGAAGGTGGAGTCCGGCTGCCAAGCCAAGGATTACCATGACCAAACGAATAATCAGGAGGGAATCGATAAAACCCAGAGACACCAAGCCCAGCCCCATCGCCAGGGAAGATACAAACAGAGCTCCCCTGTGATTGATTTTAAAGGATATAATCCCGGAACAAACGGGGGCAATAAAGAGACCGAGGGACATCATCAAAAAGATAGATCCCGCCTGGCTGTGACTCAGCCCGAATTCCTGTTCTATGGCAGGCATGAGTGGGGCGAAAATGATCCGGCCGACAAAGGTCAAGAAAAAAAGCCAGGCCAGGAAAACAGTGATCCCAATACTCTCTTGGAAGGTGACCGGTGCTGGGCACCCATCATCGTCCAGATGGTCATCAACGGTGAGAACAGTTGGGGATATCATGACTTTTCCTTATTTTGTGTTTCTGGATAATAAATAGTAAGGCCCATGGTCCAATCGATGGCACCTATTAGTTCTTCATTTTTCAGATTGGGAGGTAAATGGGCTATCCGATCTGAATATATTTCATCGATAAGAAAATAACAAATTTTTTAATACATAGCCCTCGTCAACCAATGTCTGATCCGTCCCGATTTTTTCTTGACATTCCAACCAAGTTATTAATTTATTGTAGAAAAAGTCTTGTCATACCTCAAAGTTAATGGATCATGTCTAAGCGCGCTGCTGTCATAATATTTGCCGGATTCTTGACGGTATTTATTGCATACGCCGTCAGGTATGCCTATGGCATGCTTTTGCCTGAAATGCTCCATACCCTATCGATCTCAAAGACCCAGGCAGGAGTGGTCTATTCTTCATATTTTATCGCCTATACGATCTTCTCCCCCCTCCTCGGTTTACTGGCCGATCGCTATAATGTACGTGCTATCCTCACTCTGTTTGTGGTCATACTCGGAACCGGGGCGTTTCTCATGTCCTATTCTTCATCGGTTCTGAATGCCAGTTTGTTCTTCACCCTAGCCGGAATCGGCCATTCAGCCTGTTGGGTTCCTGTGGCAGCATTGATTCAGAGATGGGTCACTGACAAGCGTAGAGGCATCGCCCTGTCTCTGGCTGATCTCGGGAGCGGCGTGGGTATCATTGTTTGGAGCTCGGTCTTACCGGTCATCGTGGCGGCGTATAGCTGGAGGGAAGGGTGGGTGAGTTTGGGTGTAATAGCATTCATAGTGGCAGGATTAAATTTTTTACTCGTGAGGGATCCCCCGGAAGAAGCCCCTGCCTCTCAAGGGTCAGGGCATGGTGGACTCCCAAGAGAACCGATCAGAACAACTTATATGAAACTAATAAAGGATACCAAATTTTGGCTTATCGGCTTCTCTTATCTCCTTGTCTCCTTTTCTATTCTCATCCCCTTCACATTCCTGAGCACATATGCCGTAGAGGGATTAAAGGCGCCCTACGAAATAGCAGCCAGATTGGTGGCGGTGATCGGGTTTTTGGGTATCGTTGGAAAGTTGACCCTGGGGACCCTTTCCGACACCTTGGGAAGAATCAGGGTCTTGATGATCTGTTGCACATTCCTGGCTGTCGGCAGCCTGGGAATGGCCTTTTTTCAAGGGTTATTCAATCTGATCCTTTTTACGGCTATTTTCGGGCTGGGTTATGGGGCCCTTTGGCCCTTGTTTGCGGCGGCTGCACGAGATTATTTCCCCCAAAAGGTTGCAGGGAGTGTGATCGGTCTGTGGACCATATTTTTAGGCGTGGGTTGCATCGTCTCTCCCATCATCAGCGGGTGGGCGATCGACATAACCGGCACCTACACGGCCGCCTTTATCTTGTCTTTGACCGGTTCTGTGATTGCTCTTCTTTTATTGTTGCCGATCCCAAACATTAGGACGGGGTCAAACCTACACAATTGACAAAAATACTTAAATCATCCGCTAATCTCAAAAAGATTTGTCATTACTAATAGAAAAAGACTTGGGATTAAGGATCGAGTTTATAGATGCTTATATCGTGATCAA
>JAQYVK010000070.1 GCA_030145585.1 Desulfatiglandales bacterium
GCAAATTCCCACGGATGGGGCCGCAGTTCGACGGCCTGCACTTCGTTTTCGATCTTGTACGAAATCCAGGTCTCGATCACATCGGATGTAAACACATCCCCCTTCAGCAGGTAGTCGTGATCCCTCTCAAGGGCATTGAGGGCCTCACGGAGCGACCTGGGTGTCTGGGGAACCTTGGCCAGTTCCTCCGGTGGCAGGTCGTAGATATCCTTGTCCAAGGGATCTCCCGGATCGATTTTGTTCTGAATGCCGTCCAGGACGGCCATCAGCATGGCTGAAAAGGCCAGGTATGGATTACAGCTGGGATCCGGGCATCGGAATTCAATCCGCTTCGACTTTGCGGACGTCGAGTACATGGGAATCCGCACCGCAGCACTACGGTTGCGCCTTGAATAGGCCAGATTCACTGGGGCTTCATATCCGGGAACCAGTCGCTTGTAGCTGTTTGTAGTGGGGCTGGTAAAGGCCAACAGGGACGGCGTATGCTTCAGAATACCACCGATAGCGTACATGGCCATTTCAGACATGCCCGCATACCCATCGCCTGAAAACAAATTCTGATCATCCTTCCAGAGGGAAACGTGAACATGCATTCCGGTGCCGTTGTCATTGAACAAGGGCTTGGGCATAAAGGTCACGGTCTTGTTATACTTTCGGGCCGTGTTCTTGACCACATATTTATATTTCAATAAATTGTCGGCCATCTCCAGCAGGGGGCAAAACCGCATATCGATCTCTGCCTGTCCACCCGTTGCCACTTCATGATGCTGGGCCTCAGTCAGAACGCCCATCTTTTCTAGTGTCAGCACCATCTCGCTGCGAAGATCCTGCATACTGTCAGTTGGGGGTACCGGAAAGTATCCTTCCTTGTACCTCGGTTTATAGCCCAGGTTGGGGTTTTCGATCCGGCCCGTGTTCCAACGGCCCTCAACGGAGTCGATGTGATAATATCCCTCGTGCTCGTTCTGATCGAACCGAATATCATCAAAGATGAAAAACTCCGCCTCCGGGCCGAAAAAGGCGATGTCTGCAATGCCCAGACTTTTAATATAGTTCTCTGCTTTACGTGCGATATTTCGCGGGTCGCGCGTATAGTCCTCCCCGGTGACCGGATCACAGATGTTGCAACTGATAACAAGGGTCTTTGCTGCACAAAAAGGATCGATAAAGGCCGTTTCCGGTACGGGTTTGACGAGCATATCTGATTCGTTGATCGCCTGCCATCCACGAATGCTGGAACCGTCAAAGCCCAAGCCTTCATCAAAGGTGTCCTCATTGAACTCCCTGACCGGTACAGAGAAATGCTGCCAGAGCCCAGGGAAATCCATAAATCTGAGATCGATGATCTCTATTCCCTCTGCTTTTATTAAATCGACAACGTCTTTAGGTGTTTTCATTACATTCATCTTTTCCCTCCATGTGTTTCAATTTAGATTATTCAGTTCAATAAGAGGCTTACCTTTTTTGGCAAATTTAAAAAAAGGGAATCACCCTGTTTTTAGGACAAATTTCAAAAAAAAGGAATTTGCCCTATGAAAACTTCCCATCCATTACGCAAAAGATATGCCATTCACCCATATTATAATTTTATAAACACTTTCAATATGTTATACCCATACCACCAAAACCGGACAAACCCAAATAATTACAATTTTGTAGATAGCTCCTCATTCCAAATACAAAATGGTAATTTCCGCCTGAGGTTGCCCAATGCTGGTCCTGTTCTTCGCTCTCAAATCCTCGTCTCATGCCTTAGCGTACCTATAATGGATTTCTATTTCCAACATTTGTCAATCAAAATTTCAATACCACTCTCTGGAGAGAATTTGAACCACCCCACTCTACCATCAAACCGGAGCTTGTGATTTTTGCGAAAGCAACCAAATTCCATCACCTAAATAGTTATAAGAAACAAAATTGATAACTTATAAAATATTCCTGGTCTCCATAAATAAAAGAAAGGCTAAAGATATAAGGTGTAAGGTATATGGTTAACGGTACAGGCACAGAGTTCATGGAAATGCAGAGATTTTCCCCTTCCCCTTTGAGCCTTATACCTTGAACCCTTTATTTATTCCTTCTTCCTCACACCTTACACCCTGGACCTTACACCGTCCTTTTATTGAGGGAGATCAGGGAATAAGATTGATTGCAATGGGCCAACGAATTGTATATCATGTTCGATTAAAAAAAATTCTGAAGAACTAAAAAAGGTGAATCATTTTATGGACTGGAGGAAAAGGGTTTATTGCGGGGAATTGTCGCCCTCTTATGTTGAGAAAGATGTCTTGCTCATGGGCTGGGTGGATGCAATTCGAGACCATGGGAACCTGCTCTTTCTTCACCTCAGAGATATTGGTGGCATTATTCAGGTTGTCTTCGACCCACAGATCAGCAAGGAAAGTTATGACTTGGCGGTAACCCTGCGTCAAGAATGGGTGATAGAGATCAAGGGTAAAGTCTCCCTGAGAGAAAAGGGCACAGAGAACCCCAATCTCGAGACAGGGGGCGTTGAAGTCTTCGCTACCGCTTTGAAAATATTTTCTAGATCCAACCCCCTACCCTTTCAGATATCAGAAAAAGCCATGGTCTTCGGAGAAGCACTTCAAGCCAATCCTGAAAAAGTGGACGAGGAACTGCGACTCGAGTACAGGTACCTGGACCTGCGTCGCCCTACAGTGCAGGAACTTTTTATCAAGAGATATGAAATAATCAAGTGCATCCGACAATACCTGGATCAATTCCATTTCATCGAGATAGAGACGCCGTTTCTGAACAAGAGTACCCCGGAAGGCGCCAGGGACTATCTGGTTCCCAGCCGGGTCCATCAAGGGAAATTTTACGCCCTACCCCAGTCACCGCAGCTCTTTAAGCAGATCCTCATGATGAGCGGTATGGACCGCTATTTCCAGATAGCCAGGTGTTTCAGGGACGAGGATTTACGGCCAAATCGTCAGCCGGAGTTTACGCAACTGGATCTGGAGGCCTCCTTTATCGAAGAAGACTTTGTTTATGAACTCATTGAGGAATTGACGACAAGGATGTTTTCGTTAGGAGGTATCGAACTCCCGAGGCCTTTCCCGATTATGACCTACCAGGAGGCCATGGAACGGTATGGGACGGACCGTCCCGACTTGCGTTTTGGCATGGCCTTCGAGGATGTCACGGATATCGTACAGGACACCGATTATGCCGTTTTCCGTCAAATCATTAAAGGCGGTGGGAGGGTTAAGGGGTTCTGTATCAAGGGCATGGCTGAGGTCTTGAGTAAAAATATTCTTCAAAATGAGTATGCCTTGAAGATCGTACCTTCACTTGGGGCGAAGGGCATGACTTGGATGAAGATCATGGAAGGGAAATTGGAGTCCAATATTGTTCAGTTCTTCACTGAAGAGGAACAGAAAGGTCTTATTGAACGATTCCGAGCCCAGGATGGGGATGTGATCTTGATGATTGCCGATCAGGACAAGGCACTGGTCGACGAAGTGCTCGGCAGCCTTAGACTTCATATTATCGGTCGTTTAGGATTGGCCCCTGAGACCCCTTATTATCCTTTGTGGGTCACCGATTTTCCCCTTTTCGAACTTAAGGAGGGAAAGTTGAGTTCTCAACATCACCCCTTCACCATGCCAGATCGAATCGATTTCGACCCTCTAGATCAGCAAGAAATGCTTCAGCTTAATTCCAGGGCCTATGACCTGGTCATCAACGGAGAAGAATTGGGCGGCGGAAGTATCCGTATCCACAAAATGGAGATTCAGAAAAAGATTTTCCAGGCCCTCGGCTTGGGGCAGGATGAAGCGGAGGCGAAGTTCGGCTTCTTCCTAAGGGCCTTGGAATATGGTGCTCCCCCACATGCTGGACTGGCCCTAGGCCTTGACAGAGTCATTGCTATGATTTTAAACGCCCCCTCCATTAGGGACGTAATAGCCTTCCCCAAAAATCGGAGCGCCCTCTGCCCCATGACAAGGGCGCCCTCCTCGGTGGATGTATCCCAGCTCCATGAATTAGGGCTTGATTTTAGCGCTGATGTAGAGGAGCCGTTCAAAAGATCGCGGAGTACAGTTCAACAAGATGTGGCTTCACAAGCTATTGAAAAGGCCGAAAGAATTTCAGAAAAAGAGGTTAAACATGTGGCAAAACTCGCGAGGCTGAAAATCTCCGACTCTGAAGCGGGTTCGCTGAGGAAAGACATGAATGCCATCTTGGAATATGTGGAGACCTTAAACGAATTGGACACGGAAGAAGTCCATCCCATGAGCCACGTTTTAAATCTTAAAAACGTTTGGCGTGAGGATAAGCCGACAAATCCAAAAAAAACGAAGGACTTATTATCAAACGCTCCCATGACGGAAAGGGGTTTTTACAAAGTCCCTAAAATATTGGAGAGCTAAATATATGGATTCAAGGCGCCCACCCACTTCAAAACCAGATGGAATGTGAATTTCTGAATGAACCGGAGAAGCGGGGAAACGGAGAAGCGGGGAATAAAAGAAAGGTTTATGGTATGTGGGAATGATACTTCTCAGGTTAAAACTAAGGCCATACACCCTATACCTTATACCCTGTACCAGTTCGCATTCGCTACAATATCGAAATAGAAAGCATAACGCAGCCCTAAGGAATGAAGATGGATTTATGTGACATGAGTGCCTCCCAACTGGCTAAGTTGCTCAGAAGTGGTGAGGTCAGCTCCAGAGAAATTACTGAATCGGTATTCAAAAGGATCGATGAGAAGGAAGGGACTGTTCATGCATTTATCACAGAGAATCGAGAAGATGCATTAAAACAGGCCGATCTGGCGGATAACAGGTTTCGTAAGGGGAAGAGGGTATCTACCCTCAATGGCATTCCCATCGCCATTAAAGACAACATGTGCACAAAGGGGATACGGACAACCTGTGGGTCTAAGATTTTGTATAATTACATCCCTCCCTATAATGCGACCGCGGTCAAGAAGGTTTTACGAAGCGGTGCAGTATTGATTGGGAAAACGAACATGGACGAATTTGCCATGGGCTCCTCAACCGAGAACAGCGCCTTTGAACCAACGAGAAACCCAATCGACCCGGACCGTGTTCCGGGGGGATCCAGTGGCGGTTCGGCCGCTGCAGTCGCTTCCGGTGAAACTGTCCTGGCCCTCGGCTCTGACACGGGCGGGTCGATTCGTATTCCTGCCGCTTATTGTGGTGTTGTGGGTATAAAACCTACCTACGGAAGAGTCTCCAGATATGGACTGGTTTCTTATGCATCTTCCTTGGACCAAATCGGCCCCTTCGGCCGTCGTGTTGAAGACTGCGCCATGCTCTTGAACGTTATCTGCGGCCATGACAGGTTGGATACCACCTCTGCGGATCTTAAAAAACCCGACTTTCTTCGTTCCCTAAATGGAGGGATCAAAGGACTTAAGATCGGCTTGCCCAAGGAATACTTTGTTGAGGGTCTGGATTCAGAAGTGAAAGATGAAGTGATGAAGGCTGTGTCCCACCTTGACGAGAATGGTGCTGAAATAATAGAGCTCTCCCTTCCCCATGCGAAATATAGCATCGGTGCCTACTACCTCATCGCTACCGCCGAGGCAAGCAGCAACCTTGCCCGGTACGATGGCGTAAAATATGGGTTCAGATCCGATCGCCCTCATGCCGACTCGGTATCCATGTATGAAGAGACCCGAAGTGAAGGGTTTGGTCAAGAAGTAAAAAGAAGGATTATGCTCGGCACATACGTACTTTCAGCCGGTTACTACGACGCCTATTACCTGAAAGCCCAAAAGGCCAGGACCTTGATAAAAGAGGATTTTGACCGCGCCTTTGAAAACGTTGACTGTATGGTTACCCCTGTGTCCCCATGCCTTCCTTTCCAACTTGGAGAAAAAATGGACGACCCTTTACAGATGTATCTGGTTGACATGTTTAC
>JAQYVK010000071.1 GCA_030145585.1 Desulfatiglandales bacterium
GGAGTGCTTTGTTGAAGCAGGGGAGCGATTGGGTTTTGACAAGGAGATTTCCAGACGTTTGGTGATCCAGACTTTCGTTGGTGCGACTCAACTGGCTGGGGAATCCGGGAAAACCCTTTCCGAGTTAAGGGAAATGGTCACGTCTCCGGGTGGTACGACCGAGGCAGGTTTGGCCGTGTTCGCAGACAAAAATTTGGAGGGCCTCATCCAGGAGGTCCTGGAGGCCGCCCATAGGAGAGGGGTTGAACTCGGAAAGAGAGTATAAAATCGTTTTAAACTTCTCTTTCAGTCCCAATCTGTGCGCCATGGTTGAATTGCAATTAAAAAAGATTCAAGGACATACAAAAGAGAACCGCAGAATATCGAACAAGGAATAACGAATGTCGAAGGAAACTTCATAATTCGAAATTTCTTGTTCGATATTCGATATTCGTTTTTAAATTCCCTCGACTCCTCGGATCTGGGGCATCCGCGATTTTCGCTCAATCAGGGATATGTATTCTTAAATCCTTGGCGAAGGTAGCGAAGGTTTTAAAGTACTTCCTCTGGTCAACAAAATAGGTATCGTTGTGACCTGCCTCCTCAATCGGGAAAAAAAATTTTGGCGCCTTTGAGGCATCAAACAGTTTCTCTCCCATGGAATATGGCACAATGTCGTCCTCTGTACCGTGGATAATGAGTTTGGGCACATCGATGCGGACGATTTTTTTCAGGTTATTGTAGTTGGGGGGCAAAACGGGCGCGAGGAGACCAAAAAGAAACATGGTCTTTGCCATATCTTTTGTTGAAGTAAAGGCACTTTCAAGGATTAATGCCTTTACCTCCCTTTTTAAAGCAATATCTACGGCCACAGCCGCGCCGAGGGAGCGACCAAAAAGGACAATATTCTCCGAGGTGATATGTTCTTCCCGGACCAGGTGGTCATATGCCGCTATCCCATCCCTGTAAAGGCCTTTTTCTGAAGGTCTCCCGGTACTCTTACCATATCCCCTGTAGTCAAAAATAAAGACCGAAAGGCCCTGTTTAAGAAGGAGGCGTACATTATCAAGGCGGTGGGAGATATTCCCTGCATTCCCGTGAAAAAATAGAATGAGGGGTGATTTTTCAGGAAGAGGGAAAAGCCAACCATGCAGTTTCCGTCCATCTTCAGTATTGAAAAAAACCTCTTTATATTTCAGATGGAGGTCTTCCGGCTTCTGATCCAAATGAGATTGAGGGAAAAAAACAAAAAAATTTTCAATCTTCGAATAGAAAAGATAAAAACACACCCCCAACAGAAAAATCAATCCAAGCAGGTAGGGCCATTTGATCGGCATTAGCAGATCCCTGAAATACTTTTTCCAGTCTAAAGGAGCCTATTTTTGTGTGTATCCTGATGGATGATGCATGGAGATAACAAAATCCGAATATCGAATATCGAAATTTGCCCGCCTCGGGCGGGTGAATTTAGAGTTTCTGATTTCGAATTTCGAATTTCCCGTCACTCCAAAGTGGATCAAATGTATCAAATAATGCGATACTTCAACTTGCCATTAAAAGGAGCAGAATTGCTGAGACGAGGTACTAGGCTGTTTCATAAGCAACAACCCTAATCAACCCAATAGAAGCCCCACTGTTGTCCGTTGTCGCTGCGTCACTCACAGACAGGATCTTGCTCACAGATTTCTCTTCTATGAATTGATTGACCATCTTATCCAAGCTATCCAATTCCTCCCTTGCCTGAAATATCTTCAAAGGGCAGGTAAAAGTTTTGACTTTGATCATGATGCTCCCTCCTTTCTTGTTGATTTTCAAACCCCCTGAGAATTCCCTGATCTCGTTTCCTATTCGATAAACCTGGTGGAACAGGTTTTCTATGGAGGTCCCGCAATGAAAGTTCTTTTAAGTGAAAGGTAACACTTCGGAGGATGGAAATCAACTCCTTGAGCCCTCAGGCCTTGTCGGCTCAAGGTTGCAATTTTCTCTCTAAAATGGTATCCTGGACCCCGAATTAAATCGGACGCTTCAAGGATCTGGGGGGTTGTTGTATGAGAGGAAGAGAGGTTGTCAGCGGCCTTAAAATGGAAGAAGCTATCACGGATTTTCTTATCCATTTTCCTTTTTTTGATCGCCTTTCTAGAAACGAAATGGACCTTGTTGCAAACCACATTCGTATTGTTGAACTTGATCCGGGTGAATTCCTCTTTAAAGAGGGTGATAAGGGGGACAGTGTCTTCTTTATTGTTAAAGGAGAACTGGATGTTATAAAGGAACCTCGGAGTAGAAATGGCTGGGGTATTGATAACGTGGTCATAACCAAATTATCAAAGGGACGTACCATTGGAGAAATGTCGGTTATTGACAAGATTCCCCGATCGGCGACGGTGAAGGCCGTTAAAAAGTCCCTGTTGGTTACCATAACCGGCACTGGTTTTGATCTGGTTCTGAAGGACTATCCTGAAATCGGTATTAAGATTTTAAAAGGTATGGCAAAGTTGCTGAGCATGAATCTGCGGAAAACGTCTTCAAATCTGGTTGACTCCTTAATTCCAATTCTATGAACTGTCCGGTGCCCTCTTCTCAAATTCCTCTTGAATCATATTTCCAATCATCGGGGCATTCCCGCCGGCACGATTATTAATGATCACGTTTATTCCCACCCCTTGGTTGATGGCCTCATTCATAATCTCCACAGTATCTTCTATCATTTGATGACTCATCATGCCTTCGATCATCTTGTCGAAAGGTTGTGCCTTTTGATAGGTTTCATCATACCTCATCCTCAAGGGGGTTATTAGCCTCAAAATGGCCTGATGACCTGCATTTAGAAACTTAGAGCCCCCCTTTTCGAATTGTTGTGAGAGTGGAGGCAACCATGTCCAGTGGGAAAACACCTGCCCTACCCCATATTCTTCCAAGATGTCAAAATATGGGCTTGTGAGGAGAGCACTGGTCCTGGTCTCTAAATGGTACCTTTCGTCTTTCGGGATTTTCCGAAAAAATCCGTCCAACCCGCCTGCATGCTCTTGAGGCGAAATCCTCTCTTTTTTGGGCTGGTATTCTTGTTCGAAGATAAAACCTTTTAAGGCATCCCCTAACAGATCCTTAGCCGGGTCATAAAACCTGCTAAGGAAGGCTTCAGTATTCAGATAATCGGGGTTTTCCCTAAATTTACCCCCCTCCCATAGTCTTCGGGCGAAAATCCTCTGAGGAGACTTTAAGATCAGATGATCCCCTCCCCGAAGTTGGCTTTTATATCGCTTGAGGACTTGATAGCCTCGCGTCGGTTGCAGGTCTTCATTCAGGAGCATTTGATAGAATGTGAAATCCAACTCAAGAATCGAAAAATGTTGAAAATATTCTTTAACACTCTCTACAGGGAGGACTTCTTCTTTGAAGGAACTGTGGCCGACCTTTTTGGTTCGGTGTGATACCTTGCCGGTATAGAGATCTTTTGAGTAAACCTGACCAATCCAACCGGCATACCTATCACTCGCCGTACCCATAAAAACATCTGGGTGGAGATTCCGAAATTGGAATTTTCCCGGACCTGTATCTTTTTTGCTTTTCATCACTTATTCATATTTGTCAGGGTCTCTACCTGCCCCGATGAGGGACAGCACCTTATCCACTTTGAAGCACACTAAAAATCGAGGGTTTCCCTCTTCCTTTTCTGATTTATATCTTTTACTTCTTATGGAATAGAGAAGGTCGCTATCCTGCTCTTCTCTCACTTTGGTCAGGAAGAGACGGGTCCCTTTGTACCCAGGGCCTTCTTCCTTGAAAAGATAGGCTGCGTGGTTATTGGATTGAAGATTATGATGGGTCAGCCGATCGGTCATAATAAACGCAACAGTTTCCCCATCCATGATATGGGGTTTTGCATAAACAGCCACATCCGTGCGTCCTTCGGCATCAGCGGTCGCCAGTACACCAAGACCTTTGACATTCTCGAAGTATTCATTAAGATCCATTTTCAACCTCCCTTCTTATAATTGATCTAATCTAATAATCAAAAGGCCACTTTTCAAGAGCAGCCACCAGAAGACCATGATGGTGAATGGTAAACGGTAAAAGAAAATCTATCATCCGCCGTCGCCAACTCACTGCAGGTGAGCAGGCTATGGCGGGACAGGCGAAAGCACGAAATTACGAAAACCAGGAAAACGAATCATTGGACGCAGGTTCTGCTTACAGAACACGCAGATTCCCAAGATTATTAGCCACATTTATCTGCCTTATCTGTGGCGGGGACCCACATAAACTGACACAGGCAGAATTCTTTCTTGATGGTCGGAAGAATTGCTTAAGATTTTTAGTATAAGCTTTCGAGTAAAACAATAAACTCATTTATTGGTTTACTCGAAAGCTTATACTATTTCTCAGTCCTACTAAAGTAGGACTGAGGCCCGCGTAGCGGGCATCTTAAGCAATCTCTATCCCTTATGCAAAAGTTTTACATCCTGGTAATCCTGTTAATCTGCGTCCAAAAAATTGTTTTTCTTTCGTGCTTTTGATTTTTCGTGTTTTCGTGATAATTTTTTCTTTACTTTTCGACTTATAGACTATTAAACTTTTCTACTTGTATGAAGACACAAAACAACATTTCTGAACGGATCTTAAAATGGTACAAGCGTAACCAGCGCAATCTTCCCTGGCGGAAAACGAAGGATCCCTATTATATCTTCGTCTCTGAAATGATGCTTCAGCAGACCCAGGTTGAAACGGTTATTCCATACTACCATCGGTTCATTACGCGATTTCCAACGGTCGAAACCCTTGCTCGTGCATCGCTTCAGGAGGTATTAAAGGCCTGGGAGAATTTGGGGTACTATGCCAGGGCTCGGCATCTCCATTTGGCGGCCAAGGAGATGATAGAGCTTACGGGCGGTGTCATCCCGGACAACGAAGAGGAACTCCTTCGCCTGCCCGGAGTCGGCCCTTACACAGCAGCTGCCATTTTGAGCATTGCGTTTGACCGGAGGGTCCCTGCCGTGGATGGCAACGTGCGCAGGGTCCTCTGTCGGCTATTTGCCATCCGAACGCCATTGGAGGAAAGCAAGACCCAGAGGCGGATCCACAACCTGGCCGCGGACCTGGTCCCGGTGAAGGCGTCCCTTTTTAATCAGGGGATCATGGATTTGGGCGCCACCATTTGTACCCCTCGACATCCGGTTTGCGGACGCTGTCCGGTTCACTCATCCTGCCTAGCCTATGAAAAGGGCCTTCAGGAGACATTGCCGATCACCCGCAAGCGGGGGCCCCTCCCCCATAAACAGATGACCGCCGGCATCCTCTGCACGCATGATAAGTTGCTGATTGTACAAAGGCCCACGAAAGGTCTCCTGGGAGGTCTCTGGAAATTCCCGGGTGGGGAAAGAGGCTCGGGAGTGAGCCTACAAAAGTCATTAGAAAAGGTGATCCAAATGGAGTTGGGAATAGAGGTCCGGGTCGGGGAGAAGATAACGGCTGTAAAACACGCCTATACCCATTTCCGGATTACGCTTTATGCCTTTCGATGTACCTTACGAGGGGGTGCACCAAAGGCTCTGAAATGTCACAACTGGCGGTGGAGTGATCCTCAGGATCTTGCCGAATTCCCCTTTTCAAAGGCGGACCGAAAGATTATGGCATTTCTGTAAACAGAACCTGAATCCACTCTCCGCATCCCTAAACCCATCACCTGCCTTAGATATTACGTATGAAATTAGCCCCTTATGGCCTATTCCTGACCACCATCAAGGTATTATGAAAGAAGGGTGTAAGGTGTAAGGTGTACGGTTCACGGAACACTGGATTGAAGGATTTTATACCTTAAACCGTATACCTTAAACCATATACCGTGTCTTTATTTTGATCCCTTGATGGTGGTCAGAAATAGGATTGAGTCTACTAATTTAATATGATAAGGTATGGGGTAAATTGATTGCAGCCCATGACTGAATTCAGACCTCAGATTTCAATGGGGAAGGGAGCGGTTTTGTGAATATGAAGACTGATAGGGAGATCGGAGTCCATGACAATACCGGCCAAGTCATGATGCTCGATAAAAAGGAAAGAAGATTATTGAGATTGGTACTGGACGTGAGCTTAAGGTCTGAATCTGCCAAACAATATATTTCAAAAACACTGGGACCCAAATTCCTCGAAGTAGGGGAA
Organism: Desulfatiglandales bacterium; assembly: GCA_030145585.1. Classification (GTDB taxonomy): domain Bacteria; phylum Desulfobacterota; class DSM-4660; order Desulfatiglandales; family HGW-15; genus JAQYVK01. Next base: position 6,139 of record JAQYVK010000071.1, read on the forward strand.
AGACTTCTTAATAATATGAAAGGAGAAAATTAGTAACGGGTTTTCCCCATCATATCTCCTGCTGTTCTGCTGAAACAGATATTCAGCAAAACAGCAGAAGAAGTCCTGACCAAAAAACCATCTAATCGGTTGACACCATCCCCCCGATTCCAGTATCACTCATATGAGTTCGCTGCGCTCACCATTGGAACATTGGAATTATGGAATTATGGAATAATGCGTTCTGGCCTCCGGCCTGGAAGCCAT